>NZ_JAKEDR010000080.1 GCF_023653455.1 Paraclostridium ghonii | reverse complement strand
CTATGTACGGAATGGATAAGCGCTGAAAGCATCTAAGCGCGAAGCCAACTTCAAGATAAGATTTCCCACCGTAAGGGTAAGATCCCAGGAAGACTACCTGGTTGATAGGTCGGAGGTGTAAGTGCAGTAATGTATGTAGCTTACCGATACTAATAGATCGAGGACTTGACCAAGATTATTTAATCTTACTAATGTTATTCAGTTTTTAGAGTACTAATTTTAATATATATGCGGGTGTAGCTCAATGGTAGAGTTCCGGCCTTCCAAGCCGGCTGTGAGGGTTCGATCCCCTTCACCCGCTCCAATAAAGATTATGTGGTTACTATAGCAAAGAGGATACACCTGTTCCCATTCCGAACACAGAAGTTAAGCTCTTTAGCGCCGATGGTACTTGGTGGGAAGCTGCCTGGGAGAGTAGGACGTAGCCACGTAATCTTTTTTATTTTACGCACAATCGTTGGTGGTTAGTGTTAGTTTGCACTTGAGGTCATAAAGCTGGGAAGATGCTTTAAAATGACCTCTACGTTGCAAACTAACACTAACCACCTTTTTAGTATAACAAAATAAAAAAGAATTACGCTTGTACGATATGAAGAGATAAAGTTGGGAATATGCTTTAAAATGACTTCTGCATTGTAACTTAACACTAACCACTTTTTCGTATAGCAAAATAAAAAAGAATTACGCAACTACTATATAAAGTGATAAAAAGTGAGAAGATGATTTAAAATGACTTCTGTGTTGTAACTTAACACTAACCACCTTTTTCGTATAGCAAAATAAAAAAGAATTACGCAACTACTATATAAAGTAATAAAAAGTGAGAAGATGATTTAAAATGACTTCTGTGTTGTAAACTAACACTAACCACTTTTTCGTATAGCAAAATAAAAAAAGAAATACGCTTGTACGATATGAAGAGATAAAGGTGGGAATATGCTTTAAAATGACTTCTGCATTGCAACTTAATACTAACCACGTTTTTCGTATAGCAAAATAAAAAAGAATTATGCAACTACTATAGCTGCGAGAAGAATTAAAACATGTTTTAAAATGAATTATACGTTGGAAACTAACGCTAACAACCTTTTTCATTAGGTAAAGAAAAAAAGAATTATGCGTTTACTATATAAAGTGATAAAGAATAAAAAGATGCGTTTCACGTAAAACGTTATATATTTTAACGATAATTAGTTAATATTTAAAATAATCGCACATAAAGCCTTATATAAAATGCATATAAATTATTAAAATGATATGAGGTAGGTGCTTAAATATGAAGGTATATGATAGTAATAATATAAGAAGTATAGCTATATTAGGTCACAGTGGATGTGGTAAAACAAATTTAATTGAAGCAATGGCATATACTTCAAAAACTACAAACAAAATGCCTAAACTAACAGACAAAATTAATATGACATATAGCATGAATTTAGTTCCTATAGAGTATAAAGATTATAAATTAAATTTGCTAGATACTCCTGGATATTCTGATTTTACAGGAGATGTTATGTCAGCCATAAGTGCTAGTGATGCTGCTGTTATTGTTATCGATGCAACTACTAGCATTCAAGTTGGAACAGAAAAAGCACTAGAACTTGCAGGAGAATCTATACCTAAACTTATATTCATAAATAAAATAGATAATGACAAATCTATATATAAAGATTTAATTGAAGAATTAAGGGCTAAATATAGCAATAAAATAATACCTATGTATATGCCTGTATATAATGGGGATGAATTTATTAAACTACATAATATCTTTGAAAATAGCTCAGATTTGTGTAAAGATTTTAAATTAGAAGTAGAAAGCATGAGAGATAGTTTACTTGAATTGATAGCTGAAACAGATGATGACTTATTGGAAAAATATTTTAGCGGAGAAAATTTAACACAAGAAGATATACAAAGGGGAATAACTATAGGTGTGAAAAATGGAGATATAATACCAGTTATATGTGGATCCACAATAAATAATATAGGTACAGATGAAATATTAAATATAATATCTAAGTATATAAATCCAAAATATATAGACGAAAGTAATATATTGAAAGGAAATATATTTAAAACTATGGTAGATCCTTTTATAGGAAAAATGTCATATGTTAAAATTTTACAAGGTAAAATTAGAAAAGATATTGATGTATATAACATAAGCAAATGTTTAAAAGAAAAAATTTATAATATATATACGATGAGCAATAATGAGCTATCTGAAATAAAAAGTGCTAATGCTGGGGACATAGTTGTTATGACTAAGGTAAATTCTTTACAAACAGGAGATTTTATATCTATAGATCAAAATGAAATATCAAGTGATTTAATTAATTTCCCAAAACCTCAAATATATTTTGCATTAGAAACTAAAAATAAAGGTGATGAAGATAAAGTTAGCTCTGTTTTAAGCAAAATATGTGAAGAAGATCCAACAATAACTTGGAGTAGAAATATAGAGACTAAACAAGTTTTAATTGGAGGTCAAGGAGAACTTCATATAAATATAGCTAAAAATAAAATGAAAGAAAAATTTGGATTAGATGTAGATTTAACTGATCTAAAAGTTGCATATAGAGAAACTATAAAAGGAATTGCTGATGTACAAGGAAAACATAAAAAGCAATCTGGAGGGCACGGACAGTATGGAGATGTTAAAATAAAATTTGAGTACTCACAAAATGATTTTGAATTTGAAGAAGATATATTTGGAGGATCTGTACCTAAACAATATATACCTGCAGTTGAGAAAGGGATAAGAGAATCTATGACAAAAGGAATATTAGCTGGATATCCAGTGACTAATATAAAAGCAACTCTTTATGATGGATCTTATCATGATGTAGACTCTTCAGAAATGGCTTTTAAGTTAGCTGCTAATATAGCGTTTAAAAAGGGTGTAGAGCAAGCAAAACCAGTACTATTAGAACCTATAATGAAGTTAACTATAGTAGTTCCAGACGAGTATATGGGAGATGTCATGGGAGATATAAATAAAAAAAGAGGAAGAATATTAGGAATGGAGCCTACAGATAATGGAAAACAAATAATATATGCTAATGCTCCACAATCAGAAACTTTTAAATATGCTATAGATTTAAAAGCAATGACACAAGGTAGAGGATATTTTGAAATGGAGCTTGATAAGTATGAAGAAGTTCCAAATCAAATTGCACATAAGATAATATCAAATTCTAATAGTAATTAATTGATATATTAACATAAAAAATTCTAGGATTATAAATTCTAGAATTTTTTTATGTTATAGAAACAATAAAAACTATTAGGGCATATAGTATAAATATATCTAATAATTTAATCGAGGAGGGACTATATTGTACTTTGACAAATTTTCTAAAGTAGCCCAAAAAGCAATAGATATATCTATAGAATATGCTAAGGAATTTGGGCATAGAGTAGTGGGCACAGAACATTTATTGATTGGGTTAATTAAAGAAAAAGAAGGAATAGCTTCTAAGGTTTTATTAAAATTAGGCATGGATGAAAATATATTATGTGAAAAAATTATAGATATATATGGAATAGGAATTAATGATAGTGTAGATGATATTTTTTTAAGTCCTAGAAGCAAAGACGTGTTAGATAATTCAGCTATATTTGCAGAAAAATTTGATAGTATGCTCATAGATACTGAACATATATTATTATCGCTTGTGCAAGAAACAGATAGCTTAGCTATGAAAATTTTGAACATGAATAATATAACTGAACAGGTTATAGTTAAGACCTTATTGGAGCTTTCTACGAAAGAAACTAGTATTATACTTTTTAGAGATGAAAAAATTAATGATGAAAAAAATAAAGAAAAAGAAAAGGAAAAAATAAATATTCCTACACTTGAAAAATATGCTGTTAACTTAAATGATTATGCAAAAGAAAACAAACTAGATCCATTAATTGGTAGAGAAAAAGAAATGCAGAGAATTATTCAAATTTTAAGCAGGAGAACTAAAAACAACCCTATATTAATCGGGGATCCTGGAGTAGGAAAGACTGCTATAATAGAAGGATTAGCAATTAATATAGAAAATAATAAAGTGCCTAGTTCGCTTCAGGGAAAATTAATATATAGCCTTGATATAGGTGGAATGCTTGCAGGAGCTAAGTACAGAGGTGAGTTTGAAGAAAGAATTAAGAAAGTAATAGAAGAGGTTATTAAATCTGATGACATTATATTATTTATAGATGAAATGCACACTATAGTAGGAGCAGGAGCTACAGGCGAAAATTCTATGGATGCATCTAATATATTAAAACCAGTTTTATCAAGAGGAGATATACAAGTTATAGGAGCTACAACTATAGATGAATATAGAAAGAACATTGAGAAAGATACTGCTTTGGAAAGAAGATTACAACCAATATTAATTGAGGAGCCAACAAAAGAAGAAGCAATAAAAATTTTAACAGGATTAAAAGATAAATACGAAAATTTTCATGATGTAAAAATAACGAAAGAAGCAATAAAATCAGCTGTTGATTTATCGAGTAGATATATTGTAGATAGATATTTACCAGATAAAGCTGTTGATATAATTGATGAGGCGGCATCTAGGATTAAAATGAAGAATTTAAAATTAAAAAATAATAAACCTACAGTTAATAGTGAAATAGTTGCAGAGATAATAGGCTTATGGACAGGGATACCTATAAATAAAATAGTTAAATCTGAAGGGGATAAGTTATTAAACTTAGAATCTATTCTTCATAATAGAGTTGTTGGTCAGAATGAGGCTATAAATGCGGTTTCTAAAGCAGTTAGAAGATCAAGAGCAGGATTAAAAGATCCTAAAAGACCTATAGGTTCATTCTTGTTTTTAGGACCTACAGGAGTTGGGAAAACAGAGCTATGTAAGGCATTAGCAGAAGTTCATTTTGGTAGTGAGGATCAAATTGTAAGAATTGATATGTCGGAATATATGGAAAAACACTCAGTTTCAAAATTGATAGGATCACCACCTGGATATATAGGTCATGATGATGGAGGTCAATTAACTGAAGCTGTGAGAAGACATCCGTATACTCTAGTTTTATTTGATGAGATAGAAAAAGCACATGAAGATGTATTTAATATATTGCTTCAAGTATTAGACGAAGGAAGGCTAACTGATTCAAAAGGAAGAACTGTAGATTTTAAAAATACTTTAATTATCATGACATCTAATATAGGCGCAAAAAGTATAAACAAACAGCAGATAGTAGGTTTTTCAGCGACTTTAAATGATAATGTAAATGAAGAAAATTATAAGATTATGAAGGAAAAAATATTATCAGAAGTTAAGAGTAGATTTAAACCAGAATTTATCAATAGAATTGATGACATAGTTGTTTTCCATAAGCTAAATGTAGAAAACTTATATGAAATTTCTAAAATTATGATGAGCAATTTAATAAGTAGATTAAAGCAACTTAATATAAGTTTAGATATTTCAGATGATGTTTTAAAGTTTATATCTAAATATGGAGTAGATTTAGAATATGGAGCGAGGCCTTTGAAAAGAGCTATTCAAAAAGAAGTAGAAGATGTCTTAGCAGATAGAATATTGAGTGGCAATGTAAAAAAAGGAGATTCCATAGTAGCAAAAGTCATTGAGGATAAAGTTGTATTTGAGCAAAATAAGTAAATATATAAAAAATATTTAACTAATTTTTAATATATAGGAAATTATATTTAATCGCAAACTATGGATAAATATAATTTCCAACTTATAAGCTTGAGCAAGGGATATATTTATTAAGATCGTTGGCGACATAAACCTAAAATGGTTCGCAGACGCAGTTGCTTAAAGTGGTTTGAAGACGTGAAGCGAATTTTTAAATATTTATAAATTTAACATATTAATAGATATATATGATAAAATTAATAATATATAAAAAATTACATAAGGGTGAGTTTATAAATGGCTAAAATAAAAACTAAATATGTGTGTCAAGAATGTGGATATGAGAATAGTAAATGGCTAGGTAAATGTCCAGAATGCAGCAAATGGAATACATTTGTTGAAGAAATAGAACAAAAGACTTCTAAGTCAAATAAAGAAGTTTTTGTTATAGACAAATCATCTTCTAGACCTTTAAATATAAACTCCATAGAAACTATAAAAGAACAAAGATTTTCAACTTGTATAAATGAATTAGACAGGGTTTTAGGTGGAGGAGTAGTTAATGGTTCTTTAGTCTTAGTTGGAGGAGATCCTGGTATTGGGAAATCAACATTACTTATACAGGTTTCAAGTAATGTAGCTAATAGTGGGAAAAAAGTGTTATACATATCAGGAGAAGAATCTGCATCCCAAATAAAAATGAGGGCTCAAAGATTAGGAATAAAATCCGATAATTTATATATATTTGCTGAAAATAACTTAAGCATAATAGAAGCTCACTTAGAAAGTGTAAACCCAGACTTAATAATAGTAGATTCTATACAAACTGTTTTTAGTCCTGAAATCACATCTGCTCCAGGGACTGTAAGTCAAATAAAAGAAGGTACCTCAAGGTTTATGAAAATTTCTAAAAAAATGGGTATATCAACCTTTGTAGTTGGGCATGTAACTAAAGAAGGAGCATTAGCAGGTCCTAAGGTATTAGAGCATATGGTAGATACGGTATTATATTTTGAAGGAGAACGATTTAATACGTATAGATTAATAAGAGCTGTAAAAAATAGATTTGGGTCTACAAATGAATTAGGTGTATTTGAGATGAGGGAAGTTGGATTAGTTGAATTAGAAAATCCATCTAAAATACTTATATCTGAGAAACCAAAAGATGTAGCAGGGTCTGTAATTATATCTACGGTTGAAGGTACAAGGCCAATGCTTTTAGAATTACAAGCATTAGTTTCACCTACTAGTTTTGGTATTCCAAAAAGAACAGCTACAGGGGTTGATTATAATAGGGTATCATTGCTTATGGCAGTACTTGAAAAACGGGTTGGTATGCAAATACAAAATCAGGATGTATATATAAATGTTGTTGGAGGAATAAAAATTAATGAGCCATCTATAGATTTAGGAATAGTTATGGCTATAGCTTCTAGTTTTAGAAATATATCTATAGATGAAAATGTGGCTATTACAGGGGAAGTTGGATTAACAGGTGAAATAAGAGCTGTAAGTTTTATAGAAAAAAGAATTGCTGAGTGTAAAAAACTAGGTTTCACTAAAATTATTATTCCAAAGAGCAACTATGAAGCAGTTAAGGATATAAAAAATATAGATATATGTCCAGTAGATAGTGTAAGACAAGCTATAAATATAGTATTAGGAGGAAATAGATAAAATGGATGATTTTTTTAGTGGAAAAAAAGCAATCAATACGCTAAAAATGATATCTCCAGGTACAGACCTTAGGTTAGGAATAGACCACGTTTTAAAGGCTAAAACAGGAGGACTTGTTGTAATTGCAGATAGTGATGAAGTTATGAGTATTGTTGATGGAGGATTTGCTATAAATGCAGAATACTCTCCCGCATATTTATATGAACTAGCAAAAATGGATGGGGCTATAGTTTTAAGTTCAGATATAAAAAAGATACTTTATGCAAATGCTCAGCTTGTACCAGACTATTCAATTCAAACAGGAGAAACAGGAACTAGGCATAGAACTGCTGAAAGGGTTGCAAGGCAAACAGGTGGAATAGTAATAGCTATATCTCAAAGAAGAAATGTCATAACTGTATATCAAGGAGATAAAAAATATGTAGTAGAGGACATATCAAAAATATTTACTAAAGCTAATCAAGCATTACAAACTCTAGAAAAATATAAAGCTGTTTTAGACCAAGCTATAATAAGTTTAAATGCATTAGAATTTAAAGATTTAGTAACACTATATGACGTTATACTTGTAGTTCAAAAGATAGAAATGGTTATGAGAGTTACAAATATAATTGAAAAGTATATAGTAGAGTTAGGTATAGAAGGTACACTTTTAAGTATGCAGGTTGATGAGTTAATGGGAACAACAAAGATAGACCAAAATCAAATACTAAAAGATTATAAAAGAAATGATATGACTTTAGCTGAATTTAAGAAAAAAATTATATCATTATCATCAGAGGAATTACTTGATTTAGCAAATATAGCAAAAATGTTAGGCTATACAGGTTTTTCAGAAAGTATGGATATGCCAGTTAGACCAAGAGGGTATAGGATATTAAATAAGATACACAGATTACCAAGTGCAATAATAGAGAATTTAGTTAATTATTTTGAAGATTTCCAAGATATACTATGTGCATCTATTCAAGACTTAGATGATGTTGAGGGAATAGGTGAAATAAGAGCAAAATATATAAAAAATGGACTTATAAAAATGCAACAATTATCACTTATAGATAGGCATATATAAAATATTGTATCAAAATTGAAACAATATTGTTCTTGAATATACTCAATAGTTTGATATAATAAGAAAATATTAAAGAAAAAATACAGGGGGTGAAAATTTGGTATCTAAGATAATAAGAGCGATACTTACATTAGTAGGATTCGTGTTAGGTATGACAACATATATATCATTAGTTAAAAAATTTCCTCAAATTTCATTGGGATCAGAGTTATATAAATTTATGGCTCCTATAGTTGTTGGAGTGATAATAAGTTTTATATTCTTCATAATAGCTCCTTGGCTTATGAAGAAATCTAAACATATGGCAAAAGCTATGGATAGAGAAATTTCTAAATATCCTCAAACAGATATAATATTAGGGACTATAGGGTTAATAGTTGGATTTGTTATAGCTTATCTTGTAAGTCAATTAATATATATGTTAAAGATACCTATATTAGGAAACTTACTATCTTTATTTACATATGTATTCCTAGGTTATTTAGGGAGTAGAATAGCATTAAAAAGTAAGGATGATGTTTTTAATTTAAATAAGTTAACAAAACTAACAGTAAATAGAGATAAAAATTCTAAAAAAGAAGAAAAAAGTATACCACCTAAAGTTTTAGACACTAGTGTTATCATAGACGGTAGAATTGCGGAAATATGCCAAACTGGATTTATAGAAGGTAAAATTGTAATTCCTACTTTCGTACTAGATGAATTAAGACATATAGCCGATTCTTCAGACGATTTAAAAAGAGTTAGAGGTAGAAGAGGATTAGATATACTTAATATAATTCAAAAAGAGTTAAATATAGAAGTTGAAATAAGTAATAGAGATTTTGATGATATAGCAGAGGTTGATGCAAAATTATTAAAGTTAGCTCAAACACTTAAAGGTAAAGTTGTAACTAATGACTACAATTTAAATAAGGTAGCTCAAGTTCAAGGTGTGGAAGTTCTTAATATAAATGAATTAGCTAATGCAATTAAACCAGTAGCTATACCTGGAGAACATATGATAGTTCAAGTTGTTAAAGAAGGTAAAGAATCTAATCAAGGTATAGCATACCTAGATGATGGTACGATGATTGTAGTAGATGGTGGAAAGAAACATATGGGACAAACTATAAGTGTTTTAGTTACATCAGTATTACAAACACCAGCAGGAAGAATGATATTTGGAAAACCTAAAGCTGATTAGATAAAAGTCTTCAGATTAAAATTCTGAAGGCTTTTTTTATTATTACTATGTTAAAATATATATAAATTATTTATTCATTATTTAAGAGGTGATTGTATGAATGGTGTTGTAATAGTAGCAGCTGGAACTGGAAGTAGAATGAAGAAAGATATAAATAAACAATTTATAAAGCTAAATGATAAGGAAATAGTAGCGCACACTATAGATAAATTCTATAATAGTGAAAATATAGATGATATAGTTGTAGTAATAAGAGAAGATGAAAAAGATTATTTTAATAAAAATGTTATAAATAAATATGGGTTTGAAAATATAAAAATTGCATATGGAGGAAATGAAAGACAAGATTCTGTATATAATGGTATAAAAAAGTTAAAAGAAGGTTGTGAAGTAGTATTAATACATGATGGAGCAAGACCTTTTGTGACAAATGATATAATAAAAAGATCTATAAAGGAAGCTAAGAATCATAACGCAATAGTTGTAGGTGTTAAAGTAAAGGATACAATAAAAATAGTAAGTGACAATGGAAATATCGTAGATACCCCAAATAGAAATTATCTATGGGCAGTGCAAACACCTCAAGTTTTTAAATATAATATTATAACAAAAGCATATGAAGATGCATATAATAACAATTATTATGGAACTGATGATGCAATGTTAGTAGAAAAAATAGGATATAACGTTAAAATGATAGAAGGTTCATATAATAATATAAAAATAACTACACAAGAAGACTTGGAATTTGGAGAACAAATTTTGAAAAATATATAATTGCGGAGGATAAAAAATGAGAGTAGGAATGGGATATGATGTTCATAAATTAGCTGAAAACAGAAAACTAATATTAGGTGGAGTTGAAATAGAGCATGAAAAAGGGTTGTTAGGTCACTCAGATGCAGATGTTTTAGTTCATGCAATAATGGATTCAATACTAGGAGCATTAGCCCTTGGAGATATAGGTAAACACTTCCCTGATACTGATGAAAAATATAAGGGTGCAGATAGTATTAAATTATTAGAACATGTATATAATTTAATAAAAGATAAAGGTTATGAAATAGGAAACTTAGATGCAACAATTATAGCTCAAGCTCCTAAAATGGCTCCACATATACAAACAATGAGGGAAAACATAGCAAGAGTTTTAAGAACTGATATAGCGAATATAAATGTTAAAGCAACAACAGAAGAAGGATTAGGGTTTACAGGTAATAAAGAGGGAATATCAGCACAAAGTATTTGTTTATTAATTAACATTGACAATTTAAAATAAATTATATACAATTATATACAATAAAAAAATCAAAGCTAAGAAAAGAAATAGTAAAAGATATTATTTTTTACAGAGAGGAAACATTTGGTGAAAGTTTCTAAAAATTATTCTTTGAACCAGTCTTGGAGCTTAAGAACGGTAAAAAGTTCTTACGGGAAGGACCGTTACATCCTATAAAGAGAATTGATAAAAGTATTTTATCAATTAACTAGAGTGGTACCGCGGAAATATAACCTTTCGTCTCTATTATTAGAGATGAGAGGTTTTTTTGATTATAAAAAAGTTCAATAGGAGGAAAATAAAATGGGAAAGAATTCAAATCAATTTGTTCAAGAGATAACAGCAATGGAGATAGACTTTCCACAGTGGTATACTGATGTTATAACAAAGACAGATTTAGTTGATTATTCACCAGTTAAAGGATTTATGGTTATAAAGCCTTATGGATATGCGATATGGGAAAATATCCAAAATTATTTAGATAAAAAATTTAAAGAAACTGGCCATGAAAATTGTTATTTTCCATTATTGATACCAGAAAGTTTATTAACAAAAGAAGCACAACATGTAGAAGGGTTTGCACCAGAGGTTGCTTGGGTCACGCATGGGGGACATAAAGAACTAGAAGAAAGATTATGTGTAAGACCAACTTCAGAAACTATAATATGTACTATGTATTCTAAATGGTTAAAATCTTATAGAGAATTACCATACTTATATAATCAGTGGTGCTCTGTAGTAAGGTGGGAAAAAACTACTAGACCATTTTTAAGAACGTCTGAATTTTTATGGCAAGAGGGACATACATTACATGAAACATCAGAGCAAGCACAAGATGAAACTATAAAAATACTAAATATATATAAAGATATGTGTGAAGAGTTATTGGCAATGCCAGTTGTATCAGGACAAAAAAGTGAAAGTGAAAAATTTGCTGGTGGAGAAAGAACTTATACTATAGAAGCATTAATGCATGATGGGAAAGCTTTACAATCAGGCACAAGTCATTTTCTAGGGCAACATTTTACTGAGGCATTTGATATAACATTTGCTGATAGAGATGGCAAACTAGCTCATCCATATCATACTTCTTGGGGAGTATCAACTAGACTTATAGGTGGACTTATAATGACTCATAGTGATAATAGAGGTTTAGTATTGCCACCAAGAGTAGCCCCAACTCAAGTTGTTATAGTTCCTATAGCTGCTAAAAAAGGAAATGTAATGGGAAAAGTTGATGAACTATACAGTAGTTTAAAGTCTAAAGGAATAAGAGTTGAAGTAGATGATAGAGCTAACTACTCGCCAGGATGGAAATTTAATGAATGGGAAATGAAAGGTGTTCCTGTTAGGATAGAAATAGGACCAAAGGATACAGAGAACAATCAAGCAATAGTATTTAGAAGAGATTTATTAGAAAAAAATTCTATGTCTTTAGATAATATATCAAAATCAATTGAAATTTTATTAGAAGATATTCATAATACATTATTAAATAAAGCAACAACTCATAGAAAAGAACACACATATGAAGTGAAAAATATGGAAGAATTTAAAAAGACAATAGAAGAAACTCCAGGATTTGTTAAAGTTATGTGGTGTGGAGATGATGAATGTGAAAGACATATAAAAGATGAAACTGGGGCTACAATAAGATGCTTACCATTTGAACAAGAAAATTTAGGAAATAGATGTTTCTGTTGTGGCAAAGATGCAGATAAGATGGTTTATATAGCGAAAGCTTATTAAAATGAGAACTAAGGGCGTTGACAAGGTAAATTAATTACTATAAAATAGAATCAACTTATTTATAAATAAAAAAGCTAAGAAAAGAAATAGTAAAAGATATTATTTTTTACAGAGAGGAAACATTTGGTGAAAGTTTCTAAAAATTATTCTTTGAACCAGTCTTGGAGCTTAAGAACGGTAAAAAGTTCTTACGGGAAGGACCGTTACATCCTATAAAGAGAATTGATAAAAGTATTTTATCAATTAACTAGAGTGGTACCGCGGAAATATAACCTTTCGTCTCTATTATTAGAGATGAAAGGTTTTTTTGATTATAAAAAAGTTCAATAGGAGGAAGAAAAAATATGAAAATGTCAAAAATGTTTATGCCTACTTTAAGAGAGGTTCCAGCAGATGCGGAAATAACTAGTCATCAGTTAATGATGAGAGCTGGTATGATAAAAAAAATGTCATCAGGCGTGTATAATCAATTACCTATGGGAATAAGAGTTTTTAAGAAAATAGAAAACATAATAAGAGAAGAATTAAACAACAAAGATTGTCAAGAAATATTATGTGCTGCATTAATACCAGCTGAATTATGGAAAGAATCAGGAAGATGGGATGTAATGGGAGCAGAAATGTTTAGACTAAAAGATAGAAATGCTAGAGATTATTGCTTAGGACCTACGCATGAAGAAGTATTTACAGATATAATAAGACAAGAAATTACATCATATAAACAACTGCCTTTAAATTTATATCAAATACAAACTAAATACAGAGATGAAAGAAGACCAAGATTTGGGGTTATGAGAACTAAGTCTTTTACAATGAAAGATGCATACAGCTTTGATGTTGATGAAGCTGGATTAGATAAATCATACCAAGATATGTATGATGCATATACACAAATATTTAGAAGATGTGACTTAGAAAATAGTCCAGTTCAAGCTGATTCAGGAGCAATAGGAGGATCAACTTCAGCAGAATTTATGGTTAAATCTCCAGTAGGTGAAGATGAAATAGTATTCTGTACTGGTTGTGATTATGCAGCAAATATAGAAAAAGCTAACTCAGTAGATGAATTAAAAGCTAAAGAAGAAATGAGAGAATTAGAACCAGTTCATACTCCAAATGTAACTACTATAGAACAATTATGTGAGTTCTTTAATACAACGGCAGACACATTTGCTAAAACATTAATATATGAAGCTGATGGAAAAACGGTTGTTGTTTTAGTAAGAGGAGATAGAGATGTTAATGAAGTTAAAGTAGTTAATGCTATAGGTGAAGTTATAGAGTTTGAATTAGCAAGAGAAGAAGTAGTAAAAGAGTTAACTAATGCAGAAGTAGGGTTTGCTGGTCCTATAGGAATGAAAGCTGATTATATATTTATAGATAAAGAAGTAGCAGAGCAAAGTAATATAGGTGTAGGTGGAAACAAAACTGATTATCATATAAGAAATGCTAATTTTGGTAGAGATTTTGATGGAATAGTTGGAGATTTTAGAAATGTACAAGAAGGAGACAAATGTATATGTTGTGGATCTAAACTTGAAATAGCTAGAGGTGTTGAAGTTGGTCATATATTCAAATTAGGAACTAAGTATTCTGAATCTATGGGAGCAAACTTCATAGACAGTGATGGGAAGAGTAAGCCAATAGTTATGGGATGTTATGGAATAGGTGTTGAAAGAACAGCTGCAGCTGTAATAGAACAACATAATGATGAAAATGGTATAATATGGCCTTTAGCAATAGCTCCATATCATGCAGTTGTAGTTCCTGTAAATGTAAAAAAAGCTGAACACATGGAAGCTGCTGAAAAGATATACAATGAGTTAACATCTATGGGAGTAGAAACTTTATTAGATGATAGAAATGAAAGAGTAGGAGTTAAATTCAAGGATTCTGAATTAATAGGAATACCTATTAGAATAACAGTAGGTAAAGATATAACTGAAGGAAAAGTTGAGTTTAAATTAAGAAGTGAATCAGAAAAAGAATTAATATCTTTAGATGAAATAAATGAAAAAATAAAGGCTGAATTTGTTAAGAACGAAGTTAAACTAGGATAGCTTAAATTACAAATAGTATATATAATCCACTAAGTTATTAACATTTTTAATAAATTGTGGATA
>NZ_JAKEDR010000008.1 GCF_023653455.1 Paraclostridium ghonii | reverse complement strand
ATATATATATTCTTTCTAGTAATTATAAAATTTCGAAAATAGATATGTATATATTAGCAATATATACATTTATAAAATCTATTTATTTTTATGCTGTAAGGCATAAGTTAAAGCTTAAAAACATTCAGCTTATAGCTTTAATAACACTAAATACAGCAAGTTTAATATATTTAGGTTTTAATTTAAATGTATATTTTGCTTTAAATATTTTACTAAATATATTTATATGCAAGTTTTTTATAATAGACAATATGAAATTGAAAAAAAGCAAATTTGATGAAAATAGAAAAAAAATAGACAAAGTAAATGAAAATATAAACACACTAAATTCAAATGTAAAAAATGAGACAATAATTCAATGTGAATACAAAGATGATATATTGAAAATAGAGAAAAATATAAATAAATCAATTGAAGAGTCAGATATGCCTATAGTAATGTTAAATGAAAAAAATAACATAATTTATTGTAATCAACATTCTTGGAGAAATATCAATTTAAACAAAGTTAATATTTTGAATTATCTAATTAAAAATTTTAAAAATGGAAAAGAATGCATAAAAATGATAAATAAAATAGACATAAATAGTTATAAATCTATAAATTTATATGATAATGAAGATAAGGTATATAGGTTTATATGCACAAAGGAAATCAGGGAAAATAAAGAAATTAAAATATGTATATTCAATGATATAACTCAAAGTACAGTAATTCAAAAGCAATTAAATGATAGTGAAGAAAAGTATAGAAAACTTATGGATGTATTAACTGATGGAGTTATAATTCATGATATGGAGGCGATTAAATATATAAATGATTCAGTATTTGAAATTTTTAAGATTGATAAAAGTGAAAAAGAAGTTAGTCTGGAAAGAATAAAAGATAAAATACAAAAAGATGAAAGGAAATTATTAAATGAAAGTTTAGAAGAAGTTAGAAAGGGAAAAGTAAATAAAATAATTAATAAGTTTAAAACTATAGATGAAACTTATATAGAAGTCATAACTACGAAGATAGAAACTGGGGAATGTGATATTTTACTAAGTATAATCGTAGATATAACAGAAATGGAAGAAGCTCTTAAACAATTAGAAGCAAATCAAAAAACATACAGAGCATTAGCGCAAAATTTGCCAGATGGTATTGTGGTTATAGATAAAAAAAGTAAAGAATATATATACCAAAATAAGTCTATGATAAAAATTTTAAAGAAAGTTAAAATAGACAGCATAAATAAATTTATAAATGATTATATTTCCAGTGCATGCTATGGAGAAAATAAAAGGTATGAAATAGATAAAAGTAAAAGTTGTTTTGTAAGTATTACTATAATAGATAGAAAAGAAGAACAACAACTATTAGCTATAGTAAGACTTCTAGAAAATGAAGAACGAGTTTTAGAAGCTATAAAAGAACTCGATTTAGTGAATGTTCAACACCATGTAAAAAATGAGTTTTTAATAAACACATCTAAATTACTAAAAGATCCTATAAATAATATAGCTAATATGAATAAGATATTAGAAAACAATAAGTCTAAATTTAATTCCAAACATATAGAAAATTATACAAAACTAGTTAAACGAAACTGCTATAGATTACAAAGGTTAATAAATAACATGAATGAAGTTGTAGATGTAGAAAATGGAGTATGTTGTGTTGAATTTGTATATTGTGACATTGTTAAACTTACAAACAATATAGTAGATTGTGTAAATGAGTATTTACACGATAAAGGGGTGTATATTAAGTTTAAAAGTGATATAGATTCCAGTATTTTAAAAATAGATTTAGATAAAATTCAAAGAATAGTTTTGAATTTAATATCTAATGCTATAAAATTTAGTGAAATTGGAAGCTTGATAGAAGTATATATGTATAAAGAGAATGATTTTATAAATATAGGGATTAAAGACTATGGGGTAGGGATTCCTAAAGATAGACTGAAATTTATATTTACTAAATTTGGACAAGTAGATAAAACACTATCTAGAAATACAGAAGGATGTGGAGTTGGATTAGCTTTGGTAAAAGCTTTTTTAGACTTGCAAGATGGAAACATAAAAGTAAATAGTGAGGAAGGTAAAGGCAGTGAATTTATAATCTCATTAAAAGAATATGAAAATATAGATGATAGAAACTTAGTAAATATAAAGGATTTAAGAACATCTATATTTGAAAAAATGTATATAGAATTTGCTGATATATATTTCTAAAATAGCCATAAATACATAGGGGGCGTAGGTTATGGGATATAAGTTGATATATATACTAAATATATCGATTTTGCTAGTTAGTGGATTTTGTGTTTTTTCTTATGCTAGTAAAAATAAAATTGTTCTGACTGGAATGGTTGCAATATCTATAGTTTTAAACTTTTTTAATTTTAGTCAATTACCTCATTTGTATGTTATATCATGGATTATTTGTTTTATAATCATACACACTGTGTATAATTCAAATATAAGAAAATATAAATACAGAGAGCTTAAAATAGGTTCTTTGTGTTTGTTATTTTTATTAATAATATTTTTTAACAAGCATTTCTTAGAGCTAAATATTGTTATCAATTTGTCTATAGACTTAGGAGTATTATATACAACTTTAAGAAAATACATTAAAAAGAATACAGAGAAAAACAAAATCATAGTAGTTGAATTGAAAATATTAAAAAATAAACTTAAAAATAAAATTGATAATTTAAAATGCATTAAAGAAGATACAAAAAGCTTATTAGAAATATTAAATAATAAAAAAGAAATTCTAAACATAATATTAGAACAAAATAATAAGTGTGTAATTTTAATAGATAAATATGGTTATATCTCAAATGAAGACAGTAGTTTTTCAAATGTTTGGAAAGAATATGCATATTGCAATTACAAAATAAAGTTCTCACAGTTCTTAAACAAAAGCGTAGAAAATAGCACAGAAGTATTATTAGATTTACAACAAGTATATGATATAGGTATTAAAATTAATAGAGAGGTCATAAGCAAAGACAATAGATACTTTGATTGTGAGTATACACCCTTAAAAGTCAATAATAAAATAATGGGAGTTATATGTATAATGACTGATATAACTTATAAAAAATATTCGCAAAAAATTATTGATTATAATAAGATTAAATACAAAAAAACTGTAGAGACTATACCTCATACTATTGTTGTAACAAAAAACAGCGAAATTATTTACAATAACAATAACAATTTAGAAATAGATATATATGATAGCAGTTTAAAAGAGTTTATATTAAGTACAAAAGAAAAAGGAAGTTTTGTAGGAAATATAAATAAATATAATAATAAGTATTTAAATATGGACAAAGCAAGTTTCAAAGAAAATAATATACAAAAAGAAATAGCTATAATAAGAGATGTTACAGAGTATAATTTACTTTTAAAAAGCATAGAGCAAAGTGCTAAAAATTATATATCTCTAGTAAGTGCTATTCCACAAGGAATATATATATATGATTTTGAGACTAAAAAAACTACCTATGTAAATGAAGTGCTTTTGAATATGTGTGGATTTGAAAACTTAGGTGAATTTAACAATAGCCATATCATTGAAGATATTTCTTGGGTTTTAAATAAATTTGGTCAAGATGTCAAATTTATACGACATAAGATACAAAATAAGAAAGGTAAATACATAGATGTAGAATTAGGGGGAATTACCCTGGAAATAAATAATAAAATGACATGTATAGGAATAATGAATGATATAACTGAAAAGATAAAAGCAGAAAAAATAGAGAGAGAAATTGCTAAGAAAAAATTAGAATATAAGCAAAAAAATCATTTTTTTATAAACATGTCACATGAGCTAAAAACACCATTAAACTTGATAATGTCATCTAATCAATTAATACAATCTGTTTTTAAAGATGAAATATCAAATAATAAAAATGGGCTTATAACAAATGTAACCAAATCAGTACAAAAACAAAGTTATATATCACTAAGACTTATAGAAAACATAATAACATTGACTAAATTAGAAGCAGATTTTTATAAGCCGAAGGTAGATTGTTATGATGTTGTAAGTATGATTGAAGACATAATAATTGAAATAAATAAATACTCTATAGACGATAAAATAGAATTTATATTTGATACAAATATAGAAGAAAAATTAATAAGAGTAGATCCTTATGATATAGAGCGAATTATGTTATTATTATTTAGTAAGTTGATAAAACAATCAATACAAAATAGTACTATATATGTTGAAATTATAGATAACATAAAGGGTTTAAATATATATATCAAAAACATAGGTGGACATGATAAAGATGCGTATTTAAACAATCAATCAAAAGAAAATATAAATATGAATTTAGAAGTTGCGAAATCTATAGTTAAAATATATGGAGGATCAATCAATGTACTAGAAAATACAAATAGTATAGAGGTAGAAATAAATATCAATATAAAAGAAAAAATCGATTATGATGAAAAGAAAATTTGCATATTAAATAAAGAATCCATTTACGCTGAATATTCTATGATTAATGCATTATAAAAATTCGCTTTGCTTGAGAGACTATGTCGGCGAACCACTTCATGTCGCTAACAACCTTGAAAATGCGGTCCGTTGCTTAAGTTTAGCAGTTGGTATTATAACTTATCTACAAATTAGATAATTTATAATACCTTAGTATCTAAAATAGGATATCTCAAAATTTATTTTGAGATATCCTATTTTGAATTTAAAAAAGCGCAAATAAAGCTGTATAATATATATGACAAATGGAAATAAAAGTTAAAAGGAGGTAATTATGGATATAAATTCAAAAACCAATTTACTATGTCTATTAGGAAGCCCAGTTGAACATAGTTTTTCACCTAATATACATAACTATTTAATAAATAAAAATAATCTAAATATGAAATATGTATGCTTTGATGTAAAAAGTGATGATTTAGGAAATGCTGTAAAAGGAATTAAAGCTTTAGGAATAAAAGGTTGTAATGTAACTATTCCTCATAAAGTAGATATAATGAAGTATTTAGATGAAGTTGAAAAAAACGCATTATTGATAGGTGCAGTAAACACTATCAAAAATGATAATGGAAAGTTAATTGGATACAATACAGATGGGATTGGGTTTGTTAAATCTATAATAGATAAAGGGCATGACATTTATAATAAAAAAATTTTAATAATAGGAGCTGGTGGAGCTGCTAGAAGTATAGCTGTAGAAATGGCATCAAATGGTGTTAAAGAAATAGAAATAAGAAATAGAAGTAAAAAAAATGCAAAAGAAATATGTGATATTATAAATGGAAATTTCAACGTAAATTCAAAATATTCAACAGAGATTATAACTAAAGAAGATTTAGAAAATATAGATATAATTATAAATACAACTCCTATTGGAATGGATAAAGATAAAGATAATTGCCCAATTGATGAAAGTATATATTTAATAAAAAAAGACATACTTTTATGCGATATTGTATATAATCCACAGGAAACGAGATTTATCTCTTGGGGTAAAAAAAATAATCTTGATATTGTTTATGGAATAGATATGCTTATAAATCAAGCTATACAAGGATTTTATATATGGACAGGTATTTATGTAAATGAGAATGGAAATTTAAAGGATATATTAAAAAATGTATAAAGATAAAAATAAGAAAAAAGGATATTTTATTTTAGAAAATATAGTAGCTTTAAGTTTAATAGGAATAATATCATCACTAGTTGTAAGCGTATTTTCAACTAGTGTTTTTAATTTGAAAAAAAACCAACAAACCAACCAAATGATTAATTTAGCAAAAAATGAAATGAGTAATATAGAATATAAAATGCAAAACAACAATGAAGAAAATTTATATGAAAATGCTAGTAAAACTATTGATGAATATTCTATAAATTCAAAAATAATAAAAAATCAAGATTACTATGAATGTTATAAAGTATCAGTTAGCGTAAAGTATTATGAAAAAGAAATAATAATAGATAGTTATGTGGTGAGAAATTGAAAAGAAAAAATGGATCAGTAATGGTTATAACCCTTTTGTGCTGTTTTATATTAAGCTGTATATGTTTAGCTTGTATAGAGCTTATTAAAACAAATAACGATATAGTATGTACTCATGAAAATGCAACGAAGCTAGAGTATGATGTAAAAGGAGGTATAAACTTAGGCTATAGCAAAATATTAGAAGAAGTTAATAACGTTTTAGTTAATAACGTTTTAGGAAGTAAGGATTTAGAAGAAAATATAGAGGATAAATTCAAAGATTATTTTTTAGGAAATAACAAAATAAATGTTATAAAATCTATAGAAGACTTAGAGGTTGACGACTTAAAGATATTTGTAGTAAATAATGATATTTACTTAGATGATAACTATATAAAGTTGGATTTAGAATGTAGGAAAGAAAATAAAAAAATTAAAAAAATTGCAAGGTGTTCATTTAAAATAAATATAAATTTAAATGAAGAAAATAAAAAAAGAGTATATAAATATAACTATAAGGAGATTTAACTATGAAAAGAGAAGGAATGTGACTTTAGTTGAACTTGTAATAGGAATTGGAATAATCATGGCTATTTTAGTTATAAGCTTTCCAAAAGAAAAATCACAAAAATATGAGGTAGATTCATTTGCGAGGCAATTAGTAGGAGATATAAGGTATGTTAGAAGTATGAACTTAAATGGAAATCTTAGTTTTTGTTTAGAAAATATTAATTCACAAGATCAACCAAGATATGTAATAAAAGAGAATGCTAGTATAGTAAAAACAGTATACCTTCCCAAAAACTCAAACTTATCATATCCATCATCAACAATAAAATTCAAATCTGATGGTACACTAAGTTCAAAAGGAGAAACGATATTAATTAACTCAAAAGACAAAAAAATTAAAATAACGATAATACCTTTTAGTGGAAGGGTTTTATTAAAAGAGGATGAATATGAAGCGTAAAAAAGGGTATTTTATACTAGAAATTTCAGTATCTATAATAATAACTAGCATATTATTGACAATATTATATGGTCTTTTGTTATCATCAATAAGTATGTATCAAAAAATTTATAGTAGTATAGAAATACAACAACAAGGATTAGAAATTCAAAGGCATATAGAAAATGAACTTAGAGAAGATATTGAAATAACCAATATTAAAACAGAAGACAATAAAATAACAAATGATAAAAACTTTGATTTAACTAATACAAAATCAATTTATTATAAATCTAAAGTGAACTTAGATTATAATGAGCCTGATGAGTTATTTTTAAATAAAAAAACTAAAAAGATTTTTATAAAAAGACGAGGGTACAAATCAGGATATGAGATAGGTGATTATTTAGATAACATATATATAGGTAAAGAAAAAGATGGTAAAATTGTTAATATAAAATTAGAACTATCTAAAAATAAACAAAATCATTGTATTGAGTTTTCAATATATAAAGATGATATGGGAGAATGTATATGAAAAATATAATACTAATTGGGTTTATGGGAACTGGAAAAACTAGCGTTGGTAAAGAATTAGCTAAATATAAAAATATGGATTTTATAGATATGGACTTAGAAATTGAAAAGTTAGAAAATAAAACTATAAATCAAATATTTAAAGAACATGGGGAACTATATTTTAGAAAAAAAGAAGAAAAGTTATTTAAAAATATATGCAATTTAGAAAATACTATAATATCTACTGGTGGTGGAATTATAGAGAATGAAAATAATGTTGAACTTTTAGAGAATACAAATAATGTAATATGGTTAGATGGAGATGTTAATACTATAATAAACAATATACAAAATGAAATTAATAACAGACCAAAATTAAAAGATTTAAAAGATTTAAAAACCTATATCGAAGAACTATTAAAACAAAGATATGATAGATATATAAAATGTTCAAATATAAAAATAGATATCGATAATAAAAATATAAGTCAAGTAGTTAGTGAGATACTTGTTTATATTTAACAAAATATGTTATTATATAAAATATAAACGAGTTTTTTTCTAAAAAAGGTTGGTGGATGCTATAAAAGTATTAATAATCAATGGACCAAACTTAAATATGTTAGGCAAAAGGGAACCTGATGTATATGGAAAAAATACATTAGAAGATTTAGAATATGACATAAAACAAACATTTAAAGATACTATTGAATTTGAATTTTTTCAAAGTAATCATGAAGGGTGTATAATAGATAAATTACATGAAGCTAATTGTAATTTTGACGGGATTATTATAAATCCTGGAGCATTTACACATTATAGCTATGCTATAGCTGATGCTATAAGGTCTATAAGCACTAAAGTTATAGAAGTACATATATCCAATGTATACAAAAGAGAAGAATTTAGACAAAAAAGTGTTACAGCAAGTGCATGCATAGGACAAATTACTGGATTTGGATTTTATGGTTATATATTAGGTGTAAATGCTATAATAAATTGTGAGGTGGGTATAGGTGAAAAATAGAGTTTTAAGATTAAGAGAACAGATGGATAAGTTAAATTTAGATGCAGTTTTAATTGAAGAATCTAACAATAAAAGATATGTATCTGGATTTACAGGAACTGCTGGGTCTATAATAATAACTAAAGAAAAAAATATATTATTTACAGATTTTAGATATACACAACAAGCTAAAAACCAAACAGAAAATTTTGAAATAGTTGAAATATCTAAAACAAATCCTATAACTAATTTCTTAAAAGAAATGGATATAAAAAAATTAGGGTTTGAAGATGATAAGATGAGTTTTTCAACATACTCAAACTATAAAGAAGTTCTATCTAGTACAGAAATGATTCCATTAAAAGGATTAATGTTAGATTTAAGAGCTGTAAAGGATGAACAAGAATTACAAACTATAAGACAAGCTTCTAAAATTGCAGACAATGGGTTTAAATATATTTTAGACTTCATAAAACCAGGAGTAAAGGAAAGTGAATTGGCTTTAGAACTTGAATTCTTTATGAGAAAACAAGGTGCAACAGGAGCGTCATTTGATTTTATAGTAGCATCAGGAAAAAGATCATCTATGCCTCATGGAGTTGCTAGTGATAAAGTAATAGAAGTAGGAGATTTTGTAACAATTGACTTTGGATGCATATACAATGGATATTGTTCAGATATGACAAGAACTGTAGTTGTAGGAAAAGCTAATGAAAAGCAAAAAGAAATATACAATATAGTATTAGAATCTCAATTAAAGGTTATAGAAGCTGCAAAGGCTAATATGAGTGGAGTAGAACTTGACAATATCGCAAGACAATATATAATTGAAAAAGGATATGGTGATAAATTTGGTCATGGCTTAGGGCACGGAATAGGCCTTGATATACATGAACTTCCAAATGTTAATGTACTGGGAGAAAAGATATTAAAGCCTAATATGGTTATAAGTGATGAGCCAGGTATATACATAGAAGATTTTGGTGGCGTAAGAATTGAAGATTTACTTATAATAACACAAGATGGATGTGAAGTAATAAATTCATCACCAAAAGAATTAATAGAACTAGAATTTTAAGTATAATTATGGAGGGACACATATGGTAACAGCAGGTGATTTTAGAAAAGGTATAACATTTGAGAAAGATGGACAACCATGTTTAATAGTTGACTTCCAACATGTTAAACCGGGAAAAGGAGCTGCGTTCGTTAGAACTAAGTACAGAAACTTAAAAACAGGAGCAATAAGAGAAGAAGCTTTCAACCCAAGTGACAAGTTCCCAAAAGCTCATATAGACACTAGACAAATGCAATATTTATACAATGATGGTGAGTTATACTACTTCATGGATAACGAAACATTCGAACAAATACCACTAGACTATGAAAAAGTTGAAGATGCAATCAAATTCTTAAAAGAAAATGAAACTGCAACAATAAGATTCTACCAAGGACAACCATTCCAAGTAGAAGCTCCAAACTTTGCAGAACTTGAAATAGTTGAAACAGAGCCAGGAATCAAAGGAGACACTGCAAGTAACGTTACTAAATCAGCTACAGTTGAAACTGGTGCAGTAGTTCAAGTACCTTTATTCATAAATATAGGAGATAGAATAAAGATAGATACAAGAACTGGAGAATATTTATCAAGAGTTTAATAATTTATGTATATAAAAGCTTATATATCTAATAATAGATATATGGGCTTTTAAATTTATACAAAAAAATTATAGAAAGTGAGGGGTTTAAATGAAATATTTATATGAAGAAGTTGCATACTTAAAAGGTCTTGCAGAGGGATTAGAAATAAGTAAAGAAACAAAAGAAGGCAAAATAATAAACAAGATAGTTGATGTATTGGAAAGTTTTGCAGATGCAATAGTAGAGTTAGAAGAAGAACAAATAGAGCTTATAGAATATGTTGAGTCTATAGATGAAGACTTATCAGATGTAGAAGATGATATATACGAAGAAGACGAAGATGATGAAGATGATGAATTTAACTACATAGAAATGGAATGCCCAAATTGTAATGATTTCGTAGAGATAGATGAGGAGTTATTATATGATGAAGCAATAGATATAGTATGCCCAAATTGTCAAGCGATCATATTATCAGCAGAAGATGAATGTAACTGTGAAGGTGAATGTATATGTGATTATGATGACGAAAAATAAAACTATATAGTAAAGAATTTATAGAGCCTATGAAGTTATATAAGATTCATAGGCTTTTTTACGCTTAAGATTAAAGGTTATGAGTAATACGGAGTGGGTTGAAGGCATGGATGTTTAAGGAAATCGAATTTTATATTTATGTTTTGCAATAATTTTAGAAAAATAGTACACTATAGTCTATAGAGATTTAAATGGAGGTAAATAAATGAAAATAAAGTCAAGTATATTAGTTAATATATCAAAATTTGAAGATATTATTAAATATAAGTTTAAAAATAAAAAATTTATACTAGAGGCGTTAACACATAGTTCATACTCTAATGAAAATAAATCATATTCGTTCAATGAGAGGTTAGAATTTTTAGGAGATTCTGTACTAGGAATCGTAATAAGTGATTATTTATTTCAAAATGAACAAGATTTGCCTGAAGGTGAATTAACAAAATTAAGAGCCAATATAGTTTGTGAAGAGTCTTTAAGTGATGTTGCTAAAGAAATAAATTTAGGAAAACACATTCTTTTAGGTAGAGGAGAAGAAGCAACAGGAGGTAGAGATCGTATATCAATATTAGCAGACGCATTTGAGGCTGTAATAGCAGCTATTTACCTAGATGGTGGAGTTGAAAATGCAAAAGAATTTATATTAGATCATATGGAAAGCATAATTCAAGACTCTATAAAAGGAAGAATCTTCAGAGACTATAAGACTCATTTACAAGAGGTCGTACAAAGTAAAGGTGAAAGTGTTATATCATATAATTTAGTAGAAGAAATTGGACCGGATCACAATAAAAGATTTGTAATGGAAGTTAGCTTAGATGATAAAGCATTGGGAAGAGGAGAAGGCAAGAGCAAAAAAGAGGCAGAACAATCAGCTGCAAAACAAGCATTAAGAAGGATGATTTAATATGAAAAAGAGAATTATACCTATATTTGTGCCTCATAGGGGTTGCCCTCACGATTGTATATTTTGCAACCAAAAGAAAATTACTGGAGTAAGCACAGATATTAAAAGTGAAAATGTAAGAAATATAATTGACGAATATTTAACTACAATAGATAAAGATGCAAGTATTGAAATAGCCTTTTTTGGAGGAAGTTTCACTGCTATAGACATGGATATTCAAAGAGATTTACTTTCTGTAGCAAAGGAATATGTAGATAGAAATATAGTAGATGACATAAGGATGTCTACAAGACCGGATTGTATAAATGATGAAATATTAACTATGTTAAAAGAATACAAAGTTAGTATTATAGAACTTGGAGTTCAATCACTAGACGAAAAGGTGCTAATAGACAGCGTAAGGGGTCATAGTGATGAAGATGTTTTTAAAAGTTCCAAACTAATAAAAGAATACGGTATAAAATTGGGACTACAAATGATGGTTGGGTTGCCATCAGATACAGAAGAGAAATGTATAAAAACAGCAAATAAATTTATAGAATTAAAACCAGATTGTGTAAGGGTATACCCTACTTTAGTAGTTAAAGAAACGGGTCTTGAAAAACTATTGAACGAAGGGAAATACAACTCATTTACACTAGAAAAAAGTATAGATATAGTGAAGAAGGTTTTAGTATTGTTTTATATAAACAATATAAACGTAATTAGAGTAGGATTACAAGCAACAGAAGATATCGCTATAGGAAAAGAAGTACTTGCAGGGCCTTATCACCCAGCTTATAGAGAACTAGTTGAAAGTAAGATGTATGGAGATTACATTGAATATTTAATTGAAAAATATGGTGCAAAAAAAGATGTAGTAGTATTAGTTAATAAAAAAAATGTATCTAGAATATTAGGAAATAAAAAATCTAATGTTAAAAAAATAAAAGAAAAGTATAATATTTTATTGAAAACTAAGGAAGATAATTTAAATATAAATGAACTAGGATTTATAATAGATAATGAAAAAGTTATAAATTTTGATGTTAATGATATATATATGAGATTAAAAGATATATACAGCCTTTAGTTTTATTTTGAAGGGAGAGAAAGGTATTGTATTTAAAAAGATTAGAACTTAAAGGATTTAAATCCTTTCCAACTAAAACAGACGTGCTTTTTAATGAAGGTATAACAGCTATAGTTGGGCCAAATGGTAGTGGGAAAAGTAATATATCAGATGCAGTTAGGTGGGTATTAGGAGAACAAAGCATAAAGAGTTTAAGGGGAGATAAATTAGAAGATGTTGTATTTGCGGGAACAGATACAAAAAAGGCAATGAATTATTGTGAAGTTGCATTAACTATAGATAATAGTGATAGAAACTTAGATATAGCATATAGTGAAATTACAATAAAAAGAAGAGCTTACAGAAGTGGGGAAAGTGAGTTTTTCTTAAATAACAAATCATGTAGATTAAAAGATATAAAAGAATTATTATTAGATACTGGAATAGGTAAAGATGGATATTCTATAATAGAACAAGGAAAAGTAGATGAGATTTTAAGTAATAATCCTGCAAATAGAAGGAAAGTATTTGATGAAGCTTGTGGCATATCAAAATATAGATATAAAAAGCAAGAAGCAGAAAGAAATTTGAAAAACACAAAAGAAAACTTAAATAGAATAGAAGATATATATGTTGAAATAGAAAATCAATTAAAACCTTTAGAAAATCAACAGAGAAAAGCTATAAAGTATTTAGAAATAAAAGAAGAATTAAAGAAATTAGAAGTAAATAGTTATATAAGTGAAATAGAGGACTTAGATAAACAAGTGGAAGAATCTTTAAAACACGATAAAATTTTAAAAGACCAAATGGATTCAGTAAAGTCAAAAAAAGAAATATTAGAAAAATCTATAAATGATTGTGATGAAGAACTTGAAGAAATTGATAGTAACATCAATAAAACTATGGAGTATATAAACACTATAAAAGGAGTAATAAATAAAAAATACTCAGAGCTTAGTGTTCTTAATGAAAAAATAAAAAATTGTAATAATGATATACAAAGATATACAAATGAAATAAGTTATATTACTAAAAAAATAAATGATGACAATAAAGAATTAAAGAATTTAAATGAAAACAAAGAAAGTGCTTTTAATAATTTAGAAGGTATAGAAAAAGAGATTAACGAAGTTGATGTAACAAACAAAAACAAAAAAGAAAATATAACTCAATTAAGTCAAGAAATTGAAGATTTAAAAGATGAAATAATAAGTTTATTAGATGCTAAACAAAATAGTGCCAATAAATTATCTACTTTAAATGCCAATATAGAAAATATAGAAAATAGAACTAGCACCGTAGATGTAGATATAAATACAATACAAAAAACTATATCTAATAAAAATCAAGAAATCTTAAATTATGATTGTAAAAAGCAAGAAAAATTAAATTTAATAGAAAAATTAAGAAAAGAATACGAAGATATTAATAAAAAAGGAAATTCGTTTAAAATAGAATTCGAAAAAATGGTTAGTGATATACAAGGTGCAAAACTTAAGCTAAATGAATATAATTCTAAATTAAATATATACATAGATATGGAAAAGCACTACGAAGGATTTAATAAAGGTGTAAAAGAAGTACTAAAAAATAAAAACTTAGAAGGTATATATGGAGCGTTAGGACAAGTTATATCATCATCTAAAGAATATGAAAAAGCATTAGAAGCCTCGCTTGGAAATTATATGCAAAATATAATAACTAAAGATGAAAATAGTGCGAAAAAAGCTATAAACTATTTAAAGCAAAATAATTTAGGAAGAGTTACATTCTTGCCTTTAAATATAATTAAAGCTAATAAAATAGATAAAAATTCAATAAAAAGTAGCACTAAATACATAGGCATAGCTAGTGAATTAGTTAAGTTTGATGAAAAGTATAAAAATATAATTGAAAATGTATTAGGTAGAACTATAGTTATAAGCAATATGGATGAAGCTATAAAGTTTGCTAGAGAAACAAATTATAGATATAAGGTTGTAACTTTAGATGGAGAGATTCTAAATCCAGGTGGGTCTTTAACTGGAGGTACAGTAAGAACAAATGGAAATATACTTTCAAGAAAAAGACTTATAGAAGAGTTTCAAGAAAAAATAGTAAAAGAAAGAGAACACTTAAGCGTACTAGAAAAAAATAAAATAGATTTAAAACATTATATAAACTCAAATCTGGAAAAAATAGAAGTAATAAATAGTCACTTAAGAGAAAATGATAAAGAAGTTGTAATTATAAATGCTAATATAAAAAGTACAACTGATGAACTTTTAAACTTAAAAAATAGTTTGCATAAATTTGAAAATGAAAAGAAAAGTTTAGGTGAGAATCTAGAGTATACATTAACTAAAACATCTTCTTTAAAAGAAAAAATAGACTCTATAGAACAAAAACATTTACTAAATAAAAATGAAATAGAGAAAATAGGCTTAAAGTTAAAAGGATTTAATGATGGTTATGAAGTTGATAAAAATAAGTTTGATGATTTAAATATAGAACATGCTAAATTAAATCAAATTTATCAAACTATAATAAAAGATATAGAAAGAATAGAAAAAGAAATAGAGCTACAAAATAGTGTGCTTAAAACTACAACAGAACAGCTTGAAAAAAGCAAAGAAGATAAAATAAAAATACAAGAACAAATTACAATAGAAACATCAGAAAAAGAAAACTTAGAAAATCAAATTATAGATGAAAATAAAAAATTAAATCTTCAAAAAGAACAAAAACATTCTATAAAGAAAAATAGAGATAGAATAACTGGTGAATCTAAAAATGTAGATAGACAATACATTGAAGTTAATGAAAGTCTATTTAAAATAGAAAATAAAATAGAAAGATTAAAAGCATCTAAGCAAAATTATACATCTAAATTGATAGAAGAATATGAATTAAGTCTAGAAGAAGCAAGATTATTAAAAGATGTATCTATAGTTATTGATAAGAAAGAATTAGAAAGCTTAAAAAGACAAATAAAAAACCTTGGAAATGTTAACCTGGATTCTATAAAAGAATATGAGGAAATAAAAGAAAGATATGATTTTTATAGTGAGCAAAAAAAAGACTTAGAAGAATCTATAGATTTAATATATAAGCTTATAAAAGAGCTTGAAGACAATATGAAAAGAGAGTTTAATGAAAACTTTACTTTGATAAATGAAAACTTTAAAATTGTATATAAAAAATTATTTGGTGGAGGCAACGGAGAACTTAGGATAGTAGATAAAGGTAGCATTCTAGAAAGTGATATAGAAATAGTAGCTCAACCGCCTGGTAAGAAGATGAAAAACTTAAACCTTTTATCAGGAGGAGAAAAAGCACTTACTGCAATAAGTATATTGTTTTCTATACTATTAGCTAAACCTACTCCGTTTTGTATCTTAGATGAGATAGAAGCTCCACTAGATGATGCAAATATATATAGATTTGGAGAGTTTTTAAAAGAACTATCTAAAGATACCCAATTTATATCTATAACACATAGAAGAGGTACTATGGAGGTTGCAGATTATATATATGGAGTTACAATGCAAGAAAAGGCAATCTCTAAAGTAATAAGCCTTGATTTAAAAGAAGCTAAAAAATTAACAGAAGATATAATATAAGGAGGCAAAATGTTTAAAAAGTTATTCAAATTTGGAAAAAAAGAAGAAGAAAATATAGTTGAAGAAGACAGTCAAATGCAACTAATTGAAGAAGAAGTAGTTTCAAGTGAAGATGTAAAAGACGACGAAGAAATAGTAGAATCTAAAGAAGAAGAAAATGTAGTTGAAGCAGTAGATTTTAAATTAGAAGAAAATATATCTTTAGATGAAGAAATAGAAGTTAAAGAAGATAACTTAGATATTGACAATGAAGAGACAATAGAAAAAAATGATTTAGAAGAAGAAATTACAAATGAAGGTTTATTTGCTAGGCTTAAGCAAGGGCTTACTAAAGCTAAGCAAGGAATAACAGATAAAATTGATGCTGTTTTAAATTCTTATACGACAATCGACGAAGACCTTCTTGAAGAACTTGAAGAAATATTAATAACAGCAGATGTAGGTGTAAATACTACTATGGAAATGATAGATGGACTAAGAGATGTTATAAAGTCTAAAGGTATTAAAGATCCTTTGGAAGTAAGAGATGAGTTAAAATCTATAATCTGCAATATGCTAGGAGAAGAAGATTCTAAATTGAATATAGAACCGGGACCAACCATAATATTAATGGTCGGAGTAAATGGAGTTGGAAAGACTACTACAATAGGAAAACTAGCTAATAGATATACTAAAGAAGGTAAAAATGTAATGCTTGCAGCAGGAGATACATTTAGAGCAGCAGCTATAGAACAATTAGAAGTATGGGCTAACAGAAGTAATGTAAGTATAATAAAACATCAAGAAGGTGCTGATCCAGGAGCTGTAATATTTGATGCTGTAAAAGCTGCTAAGGCTAGAAAAGCAGATGTATTAATATGTGATACAGCTGGAAGACTTCACAACAAAACAAACTTAATGAATGAGTTAGGAAAAGTATTTAAAATAGTAGATAGAGAGTACCCAGAGGCACAAAAAGAAGTTTTATTAGTTGTAGACGCTACAACTGGTCAAAATGCAGTATCTCAAGCCAAAACATTTAAAGAGGTTGCTGATATAACAGGAATAGTTTTAACTAAATTAGATGGAACAGCAAAAGGTGGAGTTGTGTTAGCTGTTAAATCTGAAGTTGATGTTCCTGTGAAACTTATAGGTGTTGGAGAAAAAGTAGAAGACTTACAAGATTTTGATTCAAAAGCATTTATAGATGCATTATTTGGGAACTAATTAGCTTTTTAAAATAACTGTTGACAACTTTATTAGTATGATATAAAATACAATGTGTAAAGGGATTAACCTTTACAGTATAGTAAGTAGGAAGTGTAATGATGAATCTAGAAAAATTAGTAGAGATTGGATTGTTATTTGAACAATACAAAATGCTTCTAACTGATAAACAAAGAGAAATTGTATCACTTTATTATAATGAAGATTATTCTCTTGGAGAAATCAGTGAAAATTTAAATGTTTCAAGACAAGGAATATATGATACATTAAAACGTTCTGAGAAGATTTTAAAAGATTATGAAGCTAAATTAGGCTTAGTTAAAAAGTCAAAAGAACGTGAAAAGATTACACAAGACATATATAATAAAGTTGTTGACATTAAACAAGATTTATTGCAAAATAGAGATTGTGCTAATTTAATCCCTAAGTTAGAAAATATAGAAGATTTATGTAGGGAGATGTTAAAATGATATTTGAAGGATTAGCAGATAAACTACAGGGCGCTTTAGGAAAATTAAAATCTAAAGGAAAGCTTACTGAAAAAGATGTTAAAGATGCTATGAGAGAAGTTAAGCTAGCTTTACTAGAAGCAGATGTTAACTTCAAAGTAGTTAAAGATTTTGTTAAGAAAGTTCAAGAAAGAGCTGTAGGTCAAGACGTTATGGAAAGTTTGACTCCAGCACAACATGTTATAAAAATAGTTAATGAAGAACTTACAAGCTTAATGGGTGATGTTCAAAGTAAAATAATGATATCACCAAAGCCTCCAACAGTTATAATGATGGCAGGTTTACAAGGTGCAGGGAAGACAACTACATCTGGAAAGCTTGGAGGGTACTTTAAAAAGCAAGGTAAAAAGCCTTTATTAGTGGCTTGTGATATATACAGACCTGCAGCAATAAAGCAATTACAAGTTGTAGGTGAAAAATTAGATATACCAGTATTTAGTATGGGAGATAAAGAAAGCCCAGTAAATATTGCTAAAGCTGGATATAATCATGCAATAAAAAATAATCATGATTTAGTTATAATAGATACTGCTGGTAGACTTCATATAGATGAAACATTAATGGAAGAGCTACAAAACATAAAATGTGAAGTTAAACCACATGAAATACTATTAGTTGTAGACTCTATGACGGGGCAAGATGCAGTAAATGTTGCTCAAAATTTCAATGATGCACTTGGAGTTGATGGAGTAGTTTTAACTAAACTTGATGGTGATACTAGAGGTGGAGCAGCACTTTCAATAAGAGCTGTAACACAAAAGCCTATAAAATTTATAGGTATGGGAGAAAAGCTAGATGACTTAGAGCCTTTCCATCCAGATAGAATGGCATCTAGAATATTAGGTATGGGAGATATCTTAAGCTTAATAGAAAAGGCTCAAGAAAATATAGATTTAGAAAAAGCTAAGGAATTAGAAAGTAAAATCAAAAAGCAAGAACTTGATTTTGAAGATTTCTTAGAGCAAATGGAACAGATCCAAAAGATGGGTCCTTTAAATAAAGTAATTGAAATGATACCTGGTATGGGACAAATGAAAGACCAGCTTGGTGACATGGATATGAATAATAAAGAAATTGTTAAGACTAAGGCAATAATACAGTCTATGACAATAGAAGAAAGAAGAAATCCTAGTCTACTAAACGCTTCAAGAAAGAAAAGAATAGCAAGAGGTAGTGGTACTAGTGTTCAAGATGTAAACAGACTTATAAAACAATTTGATGAAATGAAAAAAATGATGAAGATGTTTACAGGAACTCAAAAAAGTATGAAGAAAAGGGGAGGCTTTGCCGGTTTACCTTTCTTTAAATAATAGAAAACAAAAAGATAAAATTTTTCGGAGGTGTCGATATGGCAGTTAAAATAAGATTAAAAAGAATGGGATCAAACAAAAAACCTTTCTACAGAATAGTAGTAGCAGATTCTAGATCTCCAAGAGATGGAAAGTTCATAGAAGAAATAGGATTCTACAATCCAATATCTCAACCAAAGCAAGTTAAAATAAACGATGAGAAAGCTGTTAAATGGTTAGGATGTGGAGCACAACCAACTGATACAGTTAAAACTTTATTCGCTAACAACGGAGTAATGGAAAAGTTCGAAGCTTCTAAGCAAGCTAAGTAAATTTCTGTTAGGAGTGAATTGATATGAAAGAGCTAGTACTAGATATAGCAAAGGCTCTTGTCGATAATCCAGAAGCAGTTGAAGTAGAGGAAACTTTTAATGGAGAAGAGACTATCTTAAAATTAAAAGTTGCCCCTGATGACATGGGTAAGGTTATCGGTAAGCAGGGTAGAATAGCTAAAGCTATAAGAACTGTTATAAAATCTGCTTCAAATAGAGACCGCAAAAAGGTTACTCTTGAAATAATATAAAGGATTAGGTATTAACCTAATCCTTTTTGTATATACTTTGTATATATTAAGGAAAGATAAAGCATAATTTTTAAAGAAGGTGAGATTATGGAAAATAAATTAACTCATTTTAAAATAGGAAAAATAGTAAAAACACAAGGATTAAAAGGCGAAGTTAGAATTTTCTCTACAACTGATGATATATATAGATATGATGAATTGGAGACTTTTTACATAGGTAAAGATCTTAACACAGATTATACCGTTGAAAAAGTTAGATACAAAGGTAACTTAGTTATAATGAAAATAAAAGGTATAGATAGCGTAGAGATGGCTGAGAAGTTAGTAAATAAAAATCTATATGTGTCTAGAGAAGAATCAAAAGAGCTTGAAGATGATGAATTCTTTATAGCTGATATGATAGGAATGGACGTTTATACAGTTGATAATGATCATGTAGGTGTATTAGAAGATGTTTTACAATATGCAGCTAATGATGTTTACGTGGTAAAAGGAGAAAATAATAAGGAGTATCTTATACCAGCTGTTATGAAATTTGTTCCTGAGATAGATATAGAAGAAAGAAAAATGATAATAGACCCTATAAAGGGAATGTTAGATTAATTTTAAGGTGATATTATGAGATTTCATATAATGACACTGTTTCCAGATATTTTTAATTCTTATATGAATGAAAGTATAATGAAAAGAGGAGTAGAAAAAGGAATTATTGAAGTAAATATATACAACATAAGAGACTTTTCTACTAATAAACATAAAAAGGTAGATGACTATCCTTTTGGGGGTGGAGCAGGCATGGTAATGACCCCACAACCAATATATGAGACATATAAATATATTGTAGACAAGTTTGAAATAAAAGATCCTAGAGTTATATATTTAACTCCTAAAGGAAAAGTCCATAATCAAGATATAGCTAGTGAAATGTCAACATTCGAAGATGTAATACTTTTATGTGGACATTACGAAGGCATAGATCAAAGAATTATTGACTCTATAGTAACGGATGAAATATCTATAGGAGATTATGTATTAACTGGAGGCGAACTTCCTGCATTAATACTTATAGACTCTATTTCAAGACTTATACCTGGTGTATTAAGTCAAAATGAATCTTTTGAAGAAGAATCATTTAAGGATAATCTATTGGAGTACCCTCATTATACTAGACCTAGAGAATTTATGGGAATGGAAGTTCCTCAAGTTTTACTGTCTGGAAATCATAAAAACATAGATGCGTGGAGACATGATAAATCTATTGAAATAACTAAAGAAAGACGTCCTGATTTATACAAAAAAGCTTGTAAATAAATAGGACATATAGTATAATAAAATCTGTTGTAAAAATAAAACGGGCGTTCCTCTTTTTACACATGGTCAAGTAATTAAGAGCGTCTATGATACCAGGAGGATTACAAATGAACGAAATATTAAGATCATTAGAGCAAGATCAATTAAAGAACGATGTTCCTAACTTTGGACCTGGGGACAGTGTTAAAGTACACGTTAGAATAGTTGAAGGAAAAAGAGAAAGAATACAAATATTCGAAGGTGTTGTATTAAAGAGACAAGGTGGAGGAGCTAGAGAAACTTTCACTGTAAGAAAAATATCTTTCAACGTTGGAGTAGAAAGAACATTCCCTGTTCATTCTCCAAAATTAGAGAAGATAGAAGTAACTAGAAAAGGTAAAGTAAGAAGAGCTAAACTAAACTACTTAAGAGGTAGAGTAGGTAAAGCTGCTAAGATAAAAGAAGCTAGATAATAAACTTTACTATACAGGGGACTGAGATTTCAGTCTCCTTTTTTATCATTAAGAAATTAAGTTATACAAAGTATTTTGTAAAAAGTAAAATAGATTTTTATAAATATAAATTATAAGTTTAGATAAAATAATTTGTGTTTTTAATATTATAAAAAGGAGAAAAAATATGAAAATACAAAGAATGACAGATGAATATTTAAAAGATGATAGTTTACATATAAACTGGTATCCAGGGCATATGAAAAAAACTAAAGAATTAGTAAAAACCAATTTAAAACTAGTGGATGTTGTTGTAGAACTTTTAGATGCAAGAATACCATTTAGTAGTAGAAATCCTGATATAGATAGATTTGTTGGGGATAAACCGAGAGTAGTAGTTTTAAATAAAAGTGATATCTCAGATCCAAATAAATTAAACCAATGGGTTGATTATTATAAAAAAAGAGGTATAAAAGCCATACCAGTAGATACTTTAAAAGGTAAAGGTGTAAATAAAATAATAGAAGAATGTAAAAATGAAACTAAAGAAAAAATGGAAGCTTTAGTTAAAAAGGGAAGAATAGAAAGACCTATAAGAATCATGATAGTTGGAATACCTAATGTAGGTAAATCTTCTCTTATAAATAAGCTTACAGGAAGAAAAAGCACTCAAACAGGAGATAAGCCAGGTGTAACTAAAGGTAAACAATGGGTTAAGTTAAAAGGAAACTTAGAGCTATTAGACACTCCAGGGATACTATGGCCTAAGTTTGAAGACGAGAAAGTAGCTTTAAAGTTAGCGTTTTGTAGAGCTATAAAAGATGAAGTTTTAGATGTAGATACATTAGGGCTTAAATTAATAGAAAAATTAATGGAAATTGAGCCAGAAAAATTGAAAGAGAGATTCAAGTTAGATGAATTAGGAGAGACACCTATAGAGATTATGGATAAAATAGGGATTAAAAGAGGCCTTATCTTAAGAAAGAATGAATTAGATTATACAAGAATAGCTACAACAGTTCTAAATGAATTTAGAGATGGAAAGATAGGAAGAATAACTTTAGAAACGCCTAAAGATATGATTGAATGTTAAGAATATGTTAAAAATAAGTTAAAAAAAGAGATTAGACTAAAAAAAATAGAATGCCTTAAAGTTAGAAATTTCACTATAAAGGGTCTGTTTTAAGTAAGTCTAATTTCTTTTTTTTTGAAGTTATAAAAAAATTTTTTTATGACAAAAAATTAACTTTTAAGCGCTCGTATTTGAAACACCTTGCTTTGAGAAATTTACCGGTATTTACTGAAGATTGCAATTATTGTGTATATTGACAATATTATTGACAGTTAGAAAAAAGTATTATATAATATTTTCAGAATATTTAATCTTAATAAAAAGAAATTTTTTAGGGGGCTTTAATATGAAAAATACGAACAAAGATGTAATTATAGTGGGATTTGCACTTTTTGCTATGTTCTTTGGAGCAGGAAATCTTATCTTCCCACCATTTTTAGGACTTATATCTGGTGAAAGTTGGAAGATAGGTTTTACAGGATTTATATTAGCTGACGTAGGATTAGCATTACTAGCTATAGCAGCAGCAGCAAAATGTGGAGGAGAAGTTAATAAAATTTTAGGTAGAGCAGGTAAAACTTTAGCAACAGTTATAGGGATATCTATAATGATTTGTCTAGGACCTTTATTAGCAATACCTAGAACAGCAGCTACAACATTTGAAATGGGAGTACAACCTGTAATAGGAAGTGTTATATCTCCAGTAATATTCTCTATAATATTCTTTGCAATAGTATTATTACTTACAATAAGACCATCTAAGGTTGTAGATATAATAGGAAAAGTATTAACACCAGCATTACTTGTTGCATTATCAATTTTAATAATAAAAGGTATAATATCACCTTTAGGACAAATAAGCCCTGACACTCTAGTAGATAACGTATTTTCAAATGGAGTATCACAAGGATATCAAACAATGGATGCATTAGGAGCAGTTGCACTTTCAACTATAATAATTGCATCTTTACACAATAAAGGATATAAAAGTGAATCAGAAAAAGTAAGTTTAACAATAAAAGCAGGTTTAGTAGCAGGAATAGCTTTATGTTTTGTTTATGGAGGACTTACATTCCTAGGAGCAACTATATCTCAAAGCTTTGCAGGCCAAGATGTAAGCACTATATCTCAAGCTTCATTAATAGTTGGAATAACAGAACAATTACTTGGATATCCAGGTAAAGCTATATTAGGATTAATAGTAGCTCTAGCTTGTTTAACAACAGCTATAGGGTTAACATCAGCTACAGGACAATATTTCACTAAGCTTACTAATAACAAATTAAAATATGAAGTAGTAGTTGTTGTTGTATGTATATTCAGTGCCATAGTATCTAACTTCGGAGTTGATACTATAATAAAATTCTCAGCACCAATACTTGAAATAATTTACCCAGTAACTATACTATTAGTAATAACAACATTATTTAAAAATCAAATTAAAAATGATAATGCGATAAAAGGTGCAGCATATGTAACTTTAATAATAAGTGTATTAGGTGTAGTTAATTCATTAGCTAAAACATATGGATTAGCATTAGATATGTCTTTCTTAGCAGCATTACCATTTTATAAAATTGGATTTAACTGGATAGTACCTGCAATAGTAGGTGGAATATTAGGAAACTTTATAAAAACGAATGACTGTGTAAGTGTAGAAGTTAATAAAGCAGGTTAATATAAAAATCGATACGCTTTATTAATTTAATTATAAAAACATATGGAGAGAGAGTATATTTACTATCAAGCTGAAGAGATGCTTGAAATGTAGCTAAAATATAATCTCTCTCTCTTTTGTTTTACTATTATTAATTAAATTTTAAATTAAAGTGCTTAAATTTTATATTAAGCACTTTAATTTTTTGCTAAAATATAAAATAAAGATAAAAAAATAAGGAGTATAATGAAGATGAAAGATAAAAGTGTTAAGGAAATAAATACTATTATTGAATCGTTAAGTCCAGATGAGTATTTAAGGTATATAGATATATTAAAAGCTGATGAAAGAAAGTCAGTAAAAAATATAGCTATAAAATTGGCTAAAAAATTAGATAAAATAAGAGTAGAAAATGAAAGACTAGAAATGATAAATACATTTGAAAATGAAGGATATAAAAATGGATATACATATATAGGAGGAATAGATGAGGCAGGAAGAGGACCTTTAGCAGGGCCTGTTGTTGCAGCTGTGGTGGTTTTTAAACCAGGAACTAAGATAGAAGGTATAAATGACTCTAAAAAGCTAAGTGAATCTAAAAGAGACGAATTATTTGATATAATAAAAGAACAAGCACTTGATTATGGAATAGGAATAGTCCAAAGAGAAGAAATAGATGAGTATAATATATTAAATGCAACTTATATGGCTATGAAAAAAGCTATAAATTGTTTAAAGAACACACCAGATTATTTACTGGTTGATGCAGCACATATACCTGGTGTAAGTATAGAGCAAAAATCCATTATAAAAGGAGATTCTAAATCTATATCTATAGCTGCAGCTAGCATATTAGCAAAGGTAACAAGGGATAGTATAATGTATGAATATGATAAGATGTACCCTGAGTATGGATTTGCATCTCATAAAGGATATGGAACAGATCAACACTATAAAGCAATTAGAGAGCATGGTATAACAACTATACATAGAAGAAGCTTTTTAAAAAATATATTATAGAGATATAAATTAATTATAAATTATACTAAGGGAGAGATTTTTATGGACTACAAAGAAATGTTAAAACAAGCAAGAGAAAATTTAAATGGAAGTTGTAGAGTATGCAAAGTTTGCAATGGAGTAGTTTGTGCAAGTGAAGTTCCTGGAATGGGAGGAAAGGGAACTGGAAGTGCATTTACAGAAAACTATGAAAGCCTAGATAAGATAAAATTAAATATGAGAGTTATACACAATGTAAAAAATCCAGATACAACAATAGAAATGTTTGGGAAGAAGATGAAAGCACCTGTTTTTGCAGCACCTATAACAGGAACTACACTTAATATGGGTGGGAAATTAAACGAGAGAGAATATATAACTAGTGTTGTAGATGGATGTTTAAAAAATGAAGTTTATCCTATGGTTGGAGATACTGCGGTAGATGAATTTTTAATAGAAAATTTAAAAGTAATAAAAGAGTTTGATGGAAATGGAATAGTATTTATAAAACCTTGGGAAAACTCAGATATAAAGAGAAAAATTAAATTAGCAGAAGAAGCTGGAGCATTTGCAATAGGAGTAGATATAGATGCATGTGGATTAGTTACCTTATCTATGCATGGAAAAACTGTAGAGCCAAAGTCAATTGAGGATATAAAGGATTTAAAAGCATCTACGAACTTGCCGTTCATATTAAAAGGTATAATGACTAAAGAAGATGCATTAATGGCTGTAGAAGCTGGTGTAGATGCTATAGTTGTGTCAAACCATGGTGGAAGAGTATTAGATCATACTCCAGGAGTTTGTGATGTACTTAAAGATATAGCAACAGCTGTTAAAGGCAAGGTTATAGTATTTGCAGATGGAGGAGTAAGAAGTGGTGTAGATGTAGTTAAGATGCTAGGCCTTGGAGCTGATGGAGTATTAATAGGAAGACCATTTGTAACAGCTTCATTTGGAGGGTTTAGTGAAGGTGTAGATACGTATGTAAAAAAAGTTATAAATGAGATTGAATCTACTATGATTTTAACAGGATGTCAAACTATAAAAGATATAGATGAAAAAGTAATATTTAAAAAAGCATAAATTATAAAATAAAAGCTATATTAAAAAATATGGAGATGATAGAAGGGTTATTATATAAGCTTTGATCCCTAAAGCTGTAAAGATGCTTTAAAAGGCTCTAAACCTTATATAAAACCCTTCTATACTCAAAATTTTAATATAGTTTTTTATTTAGCTACATTTATCATAGGAGAAGAGCCAATTATAGATGTAGTATTATCATATGATCTTTGAGCTTTAGCTAATGGTAAATTATCAATTTTAGAAAATTGTTCTTTGTTTATTAAAGGTATTATTTCATAGGTTAGTTTACCGTTTTTATTATATTTGTTAACCCATGTAGGTATGTAATCTACACTAGAAATTTTAGTCTCTTCAGTATCAAAGTTTTTACTTATGTTTATATTTACTATAACCCCATCTTCAGTATATTTTTTATTTAAAATTTCATTTCTTTGGTTACTTAAAAAGTTACCAAGTGAATATATAACTAAAGTTTCATTATTATTTTCTTCAGATTTAACAATCTCAATAGGTTGTACCATATGAGGGTGAGAACCTATAATTACATCTACTCCATAATCACATAATTTTTTTGTAAGCTCTATTTGAAATTTATTAGGGTATCTTGTGTACTCATCACCCCAGTGAATAACAACTACTTGAAGATCTGTTTTTTCATTATTCATGGTATCTAAAGTATCTTTAATTTCATTAAATGCTAGATCAACATAACTTGAACTGAATATATTTAAATTATTTAAATCACTATTATGTATAGGTAGACCATTTAGAGCTGTAGTACTTCCATATATTTGTCCATATGAATAAGATGTTATACCTAACTTTACACCTTGTACATCTTTTATTATAAAGTTTTTATCTGAATTGCTTTTCTTTGTACCTACAGTCTCTAAACCTTTAGAATTTAACACATCCAATGTTCTATATACCCCTTCAGAACCTCTATCATATGTATGGTTATTTATAGTAGATACAACATCAACTCCACTATTTTTTATTGCATCAGCCAACTCATCAGGTGAGTTGAATCTAGGAAACGAACTATATTTAGCTTTAGGTCCAGCTAAAGTTGTTTCTAGATTTCCTATAGCTAAATCCGAATTAGATATATATGGTTTAACATATTTGAAATTATTATCAAATGAATATGTTTTACTCTTTTTATCAAACTGTGCTTTTAATTGATCATCATGAGCCATTATATCACCTATTGCAGTTATAGTTATATTTTTTACGCTATCATCGCCATTTGCAATTTTTGTTGCGTTTATTTCAAAAACTTTACCATTAAATATATTTACCCCTAAAACTGTTATGATAAAAAATAAACATAATGAGATAGCAGATACTAAAATAATTTCATTTTGTTTATCTTTTAAGTTGTGTTTCTTTAATAATTTTTTCATACTTCCTCCAAATGCCAAAAATTAATACCTATTAATAATAATCTTATAAAAAATAATTATCAAGGCTTAAAAAGTTACATTTAAAAAATTGTATACTAAATAAAAGTATTGACGATACTTTATAAAAAAATCAAAATAAAGGTAATTTTTATGAATAATATACAAAAAGGTAATTTAGGAGAAGAAATAGCAACAAATTATTTAAGATCAAAAGGAGCATATATATTAGAAAATAATTATAAAGTAAAATTCGGAGAAATTGATATAATAGCAAAATTAGATGAAGAATTAGTCTTTGTAGAAGTTAAGTCAAGAAGCAATGTAAACTTTGGGTATCCATGTGAAGCTGTAAATTATAAAAAGAGAATGAAAATAACAAATGTTGCTAAATATTATATTTTAAAAAATAAATTAGAAAAAGTTCCAGTAAGGTTTGATGTTATTGAAATATACTTAAGAAATAGCGAAATAAACCATATTGAAAATGCTTTTTAATAGTAATAAAAATGAGGTAATGAAATGTTAAGTATTATAAACTCAAGTACTTTGGTAGGTATTGAAGGGATAATAGTAAAAGTAGAGGTAGATATAACTAATGGAATACCAAGTTTTAATATTGTTGGATTAGCAGGAGCATCCATAAAAGAGTCTAGAGAAAGAGTTAAATCTTCAATATTAAACAGTGGATATAAGTTCCCTAACTCAAGAATAGTTGTAAATTTATCACCAGCTGATATGAAAAAAGAAGGTGCGTATTTTGATTTATCTATATCTATAGGAATATTAAGAAGTTTTATAAAGGAAAATGATGAATACTTAAATGACAGCTTATTTATAGGAGAACTTTCACTAGATGGAAAATTAAGAAAAGTAAATGGAATATTATCATTAGTTATAAATGCTAAAAATAAGGGCATAAAGAGAGTATTTTTACCTAAAGAAAATGAAAAAGAAGCTTTATTTATAAAAGGAATAGAAATTATACCGGTTAAAACATTATGCGAATGTATAAACTTCATTAATAAAGAAATAGACATAAAGAAAGAAAAAGTAAAATTAATTCAAAGTAGAGAAAATTATGATGAAGATTTTTCAGATATAAGAGGGAATTACTTTGTTAAAAGAGGTGCAGAAATAGCTGCAGCAGGAAATCATAGTTTTCTTATGATAGGGCCTCCTGGGTCAGGAAAGACAATGATAGCAAAGCGAATGAGAACGATACTTCCAAATATTAATGAAGAAGAAATGCTAGAAGTAAGTAAAATATATAGTGCAGCAGGGCTTTTAAAATCAGAGGAAGGGATTGTTACAAATAGACCATTTAGATCTCCACACCACACTGCAACTAAACAAGCTTTAATAGGAGGCGGTGTTGATGCAAAACCTGGAGAAGTAGTCTTAGCACACAGAGGCATACTATTTTTAGATGAAATAGCTGAATTTGACAGAAAGATATTAGAGACATTAAGACAGCCAATAGAAGATAAATATATAAATGTATCTAGAGTGAAAATGAATTTAAGATATCCATGTAATACTATGTTTATAGGGGCGATGAATCCATGTCCTTGTGGATACTATATGTCAGAAACGGAATGTAAATGTAGAACAAATGAAATAAATCGATATTTAAATAAGATATCAGGACCACTATTAGATAGATTTGATATATTTATAGAAGTAAACTCTATACCTTATGAAGAATTCAACAGTAATAAAAAAGAAGAAAGTTCAATAGATATAAAATTAAGGGTTGAGAATGCAAGAAAAATTCAAAACGATAGATTTAAGAATGATATCATAAATTTTAACAATGAGATAAAGTCTTCTAAATTAAATTTATATTGTGTGCTAAATGATGAAGCTGAAGAGATGTTAAAATTAATATTTAACAAATACAGATTAGGAAATAGAAGCTATACAAAATTAATAAAAACTGCTAGAACTATAGCTGACTTAGAGAGTAAAGAATTGATTGAAAAGAATCATATATTAGAAGCGTTTTCATTTAGGAAAGCTTATTATAACTACTTTATGAATGAGTAAATATGTTTTAATTTAGAGGTGAATCATGGATAAAAAAGATATATATTTATGGCTATTATCTATAGGAGGTATAGGTAATAAAACTATAGAAAAAATAGAAAACAATATAGGAGATATTGAACAGCTTATAGACTTTTCGGATAAAGATATTTTAAAAATTGAAAATTTGAATTTAAATATTAAACAGAATATAGTAAAATATAAAAGTCGCGCTTATATAGATGAATTAAAGGAAAAGCTTTATAAACATGATGTAGGCTATATAGGAAAGAATGAAAGTGTATATCCTTCTAAATTAAAACATATTTATAACTCTCCTAGTATACTTTTTTATAAAGGAGATATAAATCAATTAAACAACCTATCATTAGCAATTGTAGGATCTAGAAAACCTACACCGTATGGAATATGGTGTGCTCAAAGTCTAAGTGAAAAATTATCCAACTATGATATAAATATAGTAAGTGGTATGGCTATGGGTATAGATGAATACTCACATAAAGGATGTATCAAAGGATCTTCAAAGACTATAGCAGTTTTAGGCTCTGGTGTTGAGAATCCTCTTCCTAAGAAAAATATCAAACTATCTAATAAAATTTTAGAAGATGGAGGGCTTTTAATATCAGAATACAATGTAGGCCACCCAGTATCCCCTTCAAACTATCCAGCTAGAAATAGAATTATAAGTGGATTAAGCGATGGAGTGATAGTAGTAGAAGCTACAAAGAAAAGTGGGGCTTTAATAACTGTTGATTTTGCACTAGAACAAGGCAAAAACGTTTTTGCCGTACCAGGCAATATTAACTCAGATATGAGTAAAGGTTGTCACATGATAATAAAAGAAGGTGCAAAGCTTGTTGATGATATAGAAGACATAATAAATGAATATAATTTTAAAAAAATAAATAAAATAGCTAATAATAGTAATACCAATGTATTAACCTATGTACAACAAAGCATTTTTGATATTATTAAAAGTAAAGGAAGCTTGCATATAGATAGAATTTGTGATTATACTAATATGAATATACAAGATATAAATTGCATTTTAAATATGCTTGAAATAGAAGGTAAGGTAATAGAAATGCGAAACCAGATATACAGTATAAAATAAAAATTGTGGGGGTGTAAATATATGGCAAAAAGCTTAGTTATCGTTGAGTCGCCTGCAAAAGCTAAAACCATAGAAAAATTTTTAGGAAAAAGTCATTATACAGTAAAGGCGTCTGTAGGGCATATAAGAGATTTGCCTAAGAGTAAATTAGGAGTAGATATAGAGAACAATTTCGATCCTCAATATATAAATATAAGAGGGAAAGGGGACGTAATAAAGGAATTAAAAAAAGAAGCTAAAAAAGCAAAGCAAGTTTTTCTAGCAACTGACCCCGATAGAGAAGGAGAAGCTATATCTTGGCATTTAGCACACATATTATCATTAAATGAAACTCAAGATTGTAGAATTGAATTTAATGAAATAACTAAAGATGCTATAAAAAAAGCTATAAAAAGTCCTAGAAATATTAACTTAGATTTAGTGGATGCTCAGCAGGCAAGACGTGTTTTAGATAGATTATTAGGATATCAAATAAGTCCTATACTTTGGCAAAAAGTTAGAAAGGGACTTAGTGCAGGTAGAGTTCAATCTGTTACTACAAAATTAATATGCGACAGAGAAAAAGAAATAGAAGCTTTTGAACCAAAAGAGTATTGGACAATAGAATTAGAAGCTAAGACAAAAGAAGGAAAAGAACTCACTTTAAAATTCTATGGAGAGAATGGTAAAAAGATAGAACTTGAAAGTGAAGATCAAGTAAAAGAAATACTAAATAGAATAAAAGATAAAGACTTAGTAGTAGAGAGTATAGAATCAAAATCAAGAAGAAAATCAGCTCCAAAACCATTTACAACAAGTATGTTACAGCAAGAAGCTGCAAATAAACTTGGTTTTACAACTAAAAAAACTATGATGGTAGCACAAGAACTATATGAAGGTATAGATATAGAAGGTGAAGGAACTTTAGGTTTAATTTCATATATAAGAACTGACTCAAAGAGAATATCAGAAGAGGCTAAAGGAAAAGCTAAAGAGTTTATTTTAGATCAATATAGTAACGAATATTATAAATTTGAGGAAAATAAAAAAGCTAAAGTTGAATCTAAAAAAGTTCAAGATGCACATGAAGCTATAAGGCCTACATCTGTAGATAGAACTCCAAATAAAATTAAAGCATCTTTAAGTAAGGATCAATATAAATTATATGATTTAATATGGAGAAGATTTGTATCAAGTCAGATGGAAGACTCAGTATTTGATATTTTAAATTTAACTTGCAAAGTAGATAATGTAACATTCAAAGCAACAGGGTCAAAGTTAAAATTTGATGGTTACACTAGAGTATATAATTTTACAGATAGAGAAGATAAAATTCTTCCAACTGTTCATGAAGAGGATAAGCTATCTTCACAAAAAATAGAGCCAACTCAACATTTTACTCAACCTCCTGCTAGATACACTGAGGCTAGCTTAGTAAAAACTTTAGAAGAGTTAGGAATAGGAAGACCGTCTACTTATGCACCAACAATAGCAACTATATTAAATAGAGAATATGTTGAGAAAAATGCATCTAGTTTATGTCCAACAGAATTAGGGAAGATAGTAACTAATATATTAGAAGATAACTTCCAAAAGTTTGTTGATGTTGATTTTACAGCACAAATGGAAAATATGCTAGATAATGTAGCAGAGGGAGATACATATTGGAAAGAAGTTGTAGCTGATGTATATGCTCCATTAAAAGAAGCTATAGAAATAGCAATTGAAAATATTGAGAAAATAAACATGGATGAAGAAACAGATGAAATTTGTGAAAATTGTGGATCAAATATGGTTATTAAGTATGGTAGATTTGGTAAGTTTATAGCTTGTAAAAATTATCCTGAATGCAAGACTACTAAGCCACTAGTAAATAAAGTAGGAGTAACATGCCCTAAATGTAGTAAAGGCGATATAATTCTTAGAAAGTCAAAAAAAGGTAAGGCCTTTTATGGATGTTCAAACTATCCAGAGTGTGATTTTATATCATGGAACAAGCCAACTGGAGAATTATGTAGTGAATGTAACTCATATTTAATCGAAAAAATTACAAAATCAGGAACTAAAATAATTTGCTCTAATAAAGAGTGTAAAAAAGAGAAAAATTTAGAAAATAATGATAAAAGCAATGAATAATAGGAAATAATGTATCAAAAACCAATTTATAGTATTGAAAAAGATTTGAAATTATGATAATATGACAGTGCTAAAGTAAGAACGTTAAAATAATAATAAATGTATTAAGGGTATAAAAGTGGCCAACTTCATGAGGAGATGATAATAGATGGCAAGTGAAATGCTACAAAAAACAAGGAAAATAAACAAAACATTACAAACTAGTGGTGGGAGTAATGTATCATTTAATTTATTAGCTGAAGCATTAGGTGAGGTTTTAAGCTCAAATGCTTATGTTGTAAGTACTAAAGGGAAAATATTAGGACTTTATCTTAATGTTGAAAAAGACAGTTCAGTTATAGAAGATGAAAAAACACATAAAAAAATGTTTCCAGAAGCATATTCAAAGAGTATATTAAAAATAAACGAAACTAAAGAAAACTTAACTGGGGAAGAACTGGTAGAACTTCTTCCATATGAGGTAGATAGAAAAGAAAAATACTTAACAATAGTTCCAATACTATGTAGTGGACAAAGATTAGGGACATTAATACTTGCAAGATACAATCAAAAATTTACAGATGACGATCTAGTAATAGCAGAATATAGCGCAACAGTTATAGGACTTGAAATATTAAGAGCTATAGGTGAAGAATTAGAAGAAGAAATGAGAAAGAAAGCTGTAGTACAAATGGCTATTGGAACATTATCATATTCTGAATTAGAAGCTGTAGAGCATATATTTGAAGAATTAAGTGGTAGAGAAGGATTACTTGTTGCAAGTAAAATTGCTGACAGAGTAGGAATAACAAGATCTGTAATAGTAAATGCACTAAGGAAGTTTGAAAGTGCAGGGGTTATAGAATCTAGATCACTAGGAATGAAAGGAACTCACATAAAAGTTCTTAACGACAAATTAATAGACGAATTAGAGAAGATAAAGTCTAATTAACTATAAGAAATAGGACATCCATAAGGATGTCTTATTTTTTTTTGAAAACAATCATTAAATTCAATTAAATGTAATATGTATTAATATATAAATATTTAGGAGGGATTTTATGATTAAGTCAATGGCGGCCAAGCATGCAATTTGGCCAAAAGAAGAAGATATAATATTTAGCTTATCTAAAAGGGCTCAAATAGATGAGAAAGAAAATGGCAAAAAAAATGTTATAAATGCTACTATAGGAGCAATTATGGATGATGAAGGAAATCTTATAACTTTAAAATCTGTTTATGATGAATATAAAAAATTAGATAATACACAAATTGCAGCATATGCTCAAATTGCAGGGCAAAACGATTATAAGGAGGCTGTTAAAAAAGCTTGCTTTAAAGAGTACATGCCAAATAGTAATATAAGAGTAGTTGCATCTCCAGGAGGATCTGGATCTATAAAGTTAGCAGTATTTAACTATACAGAAAAAGAGGAGTCTATACTTGTTCCAGATTGGTACTGGGGGCCATACAAAGTTATTAGTGAAGAGATAGACAGAAAAATTACAAATTATGAATTATTTAACAAAGAAGGGAATTTTAACTTTGAATCATTTAAAGATCAATTTATATATTTATTAAAAAAACAAGAAAGAGTTTTTTCTATATTTAATACACCTGCCCACAATCCAACGGGATATACAATATCCGATGATGAATGGGACAAAATATTAAATCTTTGTAAAGAAAGTAGCAAAGATATTAGTAAGAAAATAACTTTATTTATAGACGTAGCATACATAGATTTTTCCGGTAAAGATGGAAATGATACTAGAAGCTTTTTTAAAAAGTTTGAAAACTTACCTGAAAATATATTAGTAATTGTAGGATTTAGTATGTCAAAAGGATATACTGCATACGGAATGAGAAGTGGAGCTTGTTTATGTATATCAAAAGATAAGGATATAGCTGATGAATTTTACTACTCATGTTCCCATTCTGCAAGAGCAAATTGGTCTAACTGCAATAGAGGGGCAATGGAATTACTATCAACAATAATAAATGATGAAGAAAAATTAAAAAGATATGAAGAAGAAAAAAATTCATATAAATCAGTATTAAAAGAAAGAGCTCAAATATTTGTAGATGAGGCTAAAGACATAGGGTTAAATATACTTCCTTATAGAGATGGATTCTTTATAAGCATACCTTGCAAAAATCCTATGAAAGTATGTGAAAAAGCAATAGAAAGTAAGTTATATACAATACCTTTAAAAATGGGAATAAGATTTGCCGTATGTGCCGTAAATAAAGAAAAGTGTAAAATAGCACCTAAGATTATAAAAGAAGCAATTGATTTAGTAGATTAAATTTAAAATAGAAAAACTTAAAGATTATAAAAATAGGGGGATAAAAATGAAATTATTAATGACAGGAAATGAAGCAATAGCTAGAGGGGCTTATGAAGCTGGAGTTAAATATGCATCTGCATATCCAGGGACTCCAAGTACTGAAATATTAGAGAATGTAGCTACATATAAAGACAGCATACTAGCAGAATGGGCACCTAATGAAAAAGTAGCACTTGAAGCAACTATAGGTGGTTCTATGGCAGGAGCTAGGACTTTAGCATGTATGAAACATGTAGGGGTTAATGTAGCAGCAGACCCACTATTCACTTTAGCATACACAGGTGTAAATGGAGGTATGGTATTGGTTTCAGCTGATGAGCCTGGAATGCATTCATCTCAAAATGAACAAGATAACAGAAACTATGCTAAATTTGCTAAAATAGCTTTATTTGAACCATCAACTAGCCAAGAAGCTAAGGATATGCTAAAAGAAGCCTATAGAGTAAGCGAAGAATATAATACTCCAGTTTTATATAGAGTTACAACTAGATTATGCCATTCAAAAGGAACAGTAGATTGCATAGAAAGAGAAGAAGTTAAGATATTAGATTATGAAAAAGATGTTCAAAATAGAGTTGCTATCCCAGCGTATTCTAGGGTACTTAGAATAAAAGTAGAAGAAAGGTTAAACAAGTTAAGTGATTACTCAAACAAAACAGACCTTAACTTTATAGAGCTAAATAGTAAAGATATAGGAATAATAGCTAGTGGAGTTTGTTATAACTATGCAAAAGAAGTTTTTAAAGATAATGTATCATATTTAAAATTAGGATTTACAAATCCACTACCAGATATAAAAATAAAAGAATTTGCGAGCAAAGTTAAAAGGATATATGTAATAGAAGAAAATGATAAATTTATAGAAGATCAAGTAAAAGCTATGGGAATAGAGGTAATAGGGAAAGCTATATTCCCATATACAGGAGAAATGACTCCTGATGTAATAAGAGAAGTTATGCTAGGAGAAAATATAAAAACTATAGAATATAATGAGGATTTAGTAGTTGGAAGACCTCCTACACTATGTTCAGGATGTCCTCATAGAGGATTTTTCTATGAAATAGGAAAAAGAAAAAATATTATGATATCAGGAGATATTGGATGCTACTCACTAGCATTTGCAAGCCCCTATAATGCATTAGATTCAATAGTATGTATGGGCTCAAGCTTAAGTATAGGACATGGAGCACAACAAGTATTTAATATGAAAGAAAACAACAAGATGAGGACTATTGGGATTTTAGGAGATTCTACATTTTTCCATACTGGAATAAACTCACTTTTAGATATAGCTTACAATCAAAGTAATGCGATATCAGTCATACTAGATAATAGAATTACTGGTATGACAGGACATCAACAAAACCCTGGAACAGGATACACATTACAAGGTAAAGAAGTTAAAGAAATTGATATAGAGAAATTAGTTTTAGCATGTGGAATAGAACATGTAAAAACTATAAATCCAAACGATTTAAAGGAAGTAAATAGTGCACTAGATTGGGCATTATCATTAGATGAAGCCAGTGTAATAATAACAAGATGGCCATGTGTTCTTAAGAAATTTTCTAAGGAAGATAAAGAAGAATTTAAAGATGCATTCAAACAAAAGTGTAATGTAGATAAAAATTTATGTATAGGATGCAAGTTATGCATAAAATCTGGATGTCCATCTATATCTTTTGATAAAGAAAATAAAAAAGTATGTATTGATAAAACTAGTTGCGTAGGATGTGAAGTGTGTTCACAAATGTGTCCAAAACAAGCTATATATAAAGGGGGCAAATAAAATGACAAAGAGTGTGCTTTTAGTTGGAGTAGGGGGACAAGGGACTATACTGGCAAGTAAACTTCTAACAATTGGTCTTATGGAATCTGGATATGATGTAAAAATGAGTGAAATTCATGGGATGAGTCAAAGGGGCGGATCAGTATCTTCTCAAGTTAGATATGGTGATAAAGTGTATTCTCCAGTTATAGAAAAAGGAGGAGCTGATATTTTAGTTTCATTTGAAAAAATGGAAGCATTAAGATGGTTAAATTATTTAAAAGAAGATGGAAAGATAATAGTCAATGATTATAAAATAAATTCAATGCCAATACTTACTGGAAAAGCTGAATATAAAGATGAAGAAATAAGTAAAGAGCTATTAAGAGTTAAAGCTAAACTAATAAAAGCATCAGATAGTGCTATTAAACTTGGAAATCAAAAGACTATGAATGTAATATTACTTGGAAGTTTAGTTAAATCTATGAACCTTGAACATATTGACTGGAATAAAATTATAAGTAATAATGTAAAAAAGGAGTTTATAGACGTAAATATAGAGGCATTTAAATTAGGAATGAATTTAGTCAAAGGGGAGTAGTTTATGGGATATAAAATATTAGCGATTAATCCAGGTTCGACATCTACTAAAATTGCAGTATATGAAGATGAAAATATGCTTTTTTCAAAAAGTATAAATCACAGCGCAAGTGAATTGGAAAATTACAAAAGCATAACAGACCAATTTGAAATGAGAAAAGAAAAAGTTTTAAATACCCTTCAGGAAAACGATTTTAAAAAAAATGACTTAAGTGCTATAGTTGGAAGGGGTGGTATATTACCTCCTGTAAAACCTGGTGCTTATTTAGTAAATGAGGTTATGGTAGATAGATTAAAAAATAGACCTATAATAGAACATGCATCAAATTTAGGCGCACTTATATCTTATGAAATAGCAAAAGAAATAGGTGTAAACGCATATATTTACGATAGTGTAGCTGTTGATGAATTAATTGATGTAGCTAGAGTTTTAGGTATTCCTGAAATAAAGAGAACTTGTTTAAGTCATGCATTAAATTCAAGAGCTATGGCTATTAAATTTGCAAAAGAAAAGGATAGAGATTACAAGGATATGAACTTAATAGTAGCACATCTTGGAGGTGGAATAACTATAGCAGCACATAAAAATGGTCAAATGGTAGATGTAGTTTCTGATGATGAAGGACCATTTTCACCAGAAAGAAGTGGAAGAATACCTGTAAAAAAAGTTGTAGACATGTGTTATAGTGGTAAATATACTCACAAAGAGATGCTCAAAAAAATTAGAGGAAAAGGTGGAATAGTAGGTCATTTAAAAACTGTAGATATAAGAGAAGTTGAAAAAATGATAGAAAATGGTGATGAAAAGGCTAAATTAATATATGATGCTTTAATTTATCAAGTTGCAAAGGGTATAGGAGAGTTATCTACAGTTTTAGAGGGAGACGTGGATGCAATAATTTTAACAGGAGGAATTGCTTATTCTAAAAACTTAACTAAAAACTTAAGTGACAAAATTAGATTTATAGCACCTGTAAACGTATTAGCAGGAGAAAATGAATTAGAAGCTCTTTCTTATGGAACTTTAAGAATTTTAAAAGGTGAAGAAAGTTGTAGCGAATATAAAGAAGTAGTTGAAGATTTAAATTTCAATTAAAATAAAAATAGCTGACTAAAATAGTAGTAAATTTCGGGTATACGTATGTGTTTTACTCCTTGAAATCTAAAAAAAACTTTAAAAAAGTCACTAAAACACATATGTATACCCTATTTATCTTTTTCACTGCTTGTTTTTAGTCAGTTCTATTTTATTTTGTAAATAATATAGTGTGGGACTATTTAGTTACAAAAGTTTCACAAGATGCATCTTGCATGTTTATTTTAACAGACTCAGCTTTACAGCATCCGTTATTGTTGTGCTCACAGTTATGAGCAGCACAAGATATAGAATTAGTTTTAGCACAAGTACATTCATCTGAACAGTTAGTAAATGAACTTGATGCTTTATCTTGGTAAGTTGCACAGTTTGTTTGAGCTGTTGTATTTGCTCTAGAACCTTTTACTTGTATTCCAGATGCATAACATCCGCCACCATTGTTATATGCACAACTTGAAGCTGAACAGTTTATAGGATTTGACATATAATTACCTCCAAAATAAAATAAATTCATAGTCACTTTGACTATGAATTTATTATCTGTTTATTTAGAAAAAATATTAGTAGTATATAAATTTAATTTTTTAAACAGTTTTCACAAAGCACATTTACATCATCATAAGTTTCGCGTCCAAAGTTATCGTTTATATGATATACATCTAAGTTTTTATTACATCCGCACTTAGTACATTCATAATCATAGTAATCTAAAGCCTTTTCTCTAAATATCTGCCAATGTAAAGATTTTAAGTAAGATGTATAGTCAACTCTAATATTTGCTTCTAAAAATTTTAGGTATAATGTATTTAAATCTATATTGTTTAAATTAGTATATTCAGGATCAAAATTTTCACATGTATCTCCATTTAAAGGAGTACTATTTGAAAGCACACATTTAATATCATAAGTAAAATCATCATTAGGACCCTCTAAAGAAAGATGACTACAGTATGAGCAACATTTTTTCGGTAGTTTTTCTTCTAAAACTAGTATCTTTGTATTCATAAATTTATCCTCCCCAAAATAGTTATTTGTACAAGTATATTAAAAAAATTCTAGTATTATGATAAAAATAATATGACAAAATATTTATTTCAAAGGATTAACAAAACATTAAAACGAAATAATTAGTATTATGAAAATATTTATGTGAGGAATATTATGAGAACTATTGAATTTAATAAATTAAGAAAAATTGCAAATAAAGAAGTTAATAATCGACTAAATGATAATAATTTAAAAGATATAAATTTATATGAATTTAATAAATACATAAAAATAGATAAAATTTTAGATTTAAAGACTGTAAAAAACTCTAAATTTGAAAATAAAAAGTTAAAAGATATACAATTTGAAAATATAGAATTTTTAAATTGTAGTTTTGAAAAT
>NZ_JAKEDR010000079.1 GCF_023653455.1 Paraclostridium ghonii | reverse complement strand
TAATTAGACAAATAAATTGGAATTTTTTTGTCTAATTAACACTAGTTTAAATTAATATAGTATAAAGAATAATATGAATATAAAAAATATTTAACTAATGCATAAACTTTTGTTGACATTTAATACATATTAGAGTTATGACTAAAGAAAGATCAATTCTTTTTAAAATATCAATTAAACGTTGGACTATCATCGAAATATAACTTGTAAAAAATTTTTTATTTGTTAGAATGTATTAAAAAGGAGTACGCTATTATGAAAAAAATATTATTCGTAACAGATTTATACTATAAAGCAAATGGAAGAAATTATTATGAAGAAGATCTTTTCATAACATCTAAACTAGTAGATGAATTTAATTTAGTCATTTGTAATCCAAAAGATATGAATGAATTCAATGATGATTTTGATTTAACTATATTTAGAAATGCTGGGCCTGTTTCCAACTTCCCTCAAGAATACAAAAAATTTAGAGAAAAGATAAAAGCAAATGACCTAAAAACATACAACTCTTTTGATGGAAAAGGTGATATGAATGGAAAAGACTATTTAATTGAATTAACTAATTTAGATTATCCAGTGATTAGGACAATAGATTCAATAAATGATTTTAATAAATTACCTAAGGTTGATAAATATGTTATAAAGCCAAAGAATGGAGCAGATTCAATAGGAATGGAGTTTGTATCCAAAGAAGAATTATATAAAGAAGTTTCAAAATGCGATTTAAATACATTAATTCAACCAGCAATAGACTTTGAATATGAAGTATCTTTCTATTATATAGATAAAGAATTCCAGTATGCTCTTTATGCGCCAGATAAGAGCAAGAGGTGGCAATTGGTAGAATATAAAGCAAATAAAGATGATTTAGATTTTTCTATGAAGTTTATTGAATGGAATAATATAGATCATGGAATACAAAGAATTGATGCTTGCAGGGATCAATACGGTAACCTCCTGCTTGTTGAATTAGAGGATCTAAACCCGTATCTTTCGGTATTAGAGTTACCTGATGAAGTTCAAGATAAATTTATAAATGCAATTAAAAAATCTATTAATAATGTTTTAGAAGGTAATTAAAAATTTATAGTATTATAAAAGGAGCATAATCATGCTCCTTTTATAATTTTTGATTTATTAAATTTTACTTAATTGCTTTTATCATCATACCTATTTTTATTTAATTTCAATAAAAATACTTACATAATATTAACTTATATATATATCAAATCCTGGAATTTACTTAAAATTAAGTTCATATAAATAAGTATATCAAAAATGTAAGAAATCTTTAAGGTTTGAGAAAGGCTATTTTAAGGATTAGATTGTATAATAGATTTAACAAATAAAATAAAACCAAGGAGGAATTATACATGACAATAATAATAGGAAGTTTAATGATAGTTCCATTTATATTAGCAGTAGGAGCAGGGTTAGTAAGTAGCGAACTAGAGATAGCAAATAAACAATAGACGTTTAAAATATTTAATAAATGTTAAAGATTAAGATAAAGATAATTTAATAGTATAAATATATATAAAGAATATAAGTTAAGGGAATTAAGGAGGAATAATAAAATGGAAATAGTAATAGGAAGTTTAATGATACTACCATTTGTATTAGCAGTAGGGGCAGGGTTAGTAAGCAATGAATTAGAAGTAGCAAACCAATAATATTTAAATAGAAAAGGGCTGATGTATGAGCAATTTCCAATTGCCATGTATCAGTTTTTTTTATTTTTTTGATTTATAATTTTAAAATGAGAGTCACTATGTCTTTTAGCGAACATCTCCTAGGGTTATAAGCAAATTATAAACCATTAAGATTTATACAGAATATATAAATGAATATAAATATATTTTATAAAGTATAAAAGGGGTAAAACTTATGAAACAATGAGTTATGATATAATTAAATTAGTAATTATTCTAAATTGAGAATCAGAGATTATCTACATAAAGGAGCGTAATGGGATGAAAATATTGGTAATAAATGGGACGGAAATAAAGGGATGTACTTATCATCTAAAGGAATCTTTTTTAGAAACATTACGTGAAAATAATGAAATTAATGAATTTTATTTACCAAAGGACTGTCCGTGTTTTTGTTTTGGCTGCAAAACCTGTTTTTTAAAAAGTGAATTATTGTGCCCACATGCCAAACATATTACGCCGATTTGGGAGGGTATACTGGAAGCAGACTTACTTGTATTTGCTTATCCTGTATACGCATTAAGAGCCCCAGGACAAATGAAATCTCTACTTGACCATTTATGCTGTCACTGGATGGTTCATAGACCGAATAAAAGAATGTTTAAAAAGCGTGCAGTTATTTTAACACAAAGCATTGGAGCTCCCAACAGAGCAGCACAAAAAGATGTTGAAACAAGTCTTACATGGCTTGGGATTTCGAATATTAAGAAACTTGGTTTTGGACTGATAGAAGGAGTAATTTGGGAAGAGCTATCAGAAAAGCGTCGTAAAAATATAGAGGAAAAAACAAAAAAATTGGCAAAAAAATATTGCAAACAGGAAAAAGTAGGACAGAGTCTAAAGGTAAAAATAATTTTCACTTTAAATAAAATGATGTATCAGCATCAAGTGAAAAAAGAAGATTATACTTGTATAGATAATCAGTATTGGATTGATAATGGATGGATAAAAAAATAAAACATACATGATTTTATTGTGTTGTGGACTAATAAAGTGATAGGAGTTTACAATTTAAATATAAGGAGATGTCAAAGTTAGTTCTGTGTTTTAGTTTAAAAACACCTGTTTTAGAGTATATATGTAAAACCATAGTTTGTAATAAACTTAACTGAACAAAGGAGTGAGTATTATGCTTGAATACAAATTTGATACACAATTGTTGATTACAGGAAAAAATCTTTCAGAAGATACTATAAATGAATACATTACAAATAATATTGAGGGAGATTGTTTACTTGCTGTTGGTGATGATGAGTTGATTAAAATCCATTTTCATACAAATACACCATGGAAGATGTTAGAGTATGGTGCTTCATTAGGAGATATACATGATATTGTAGTAGAAAATATGGAACGTCAGGCTGATGGACTACAAGGTTAACTAAATTGAGGATGTTAATACTTTTGTTAATTCTCCAGAATAAGTTCATTTTTAGAAATGATTTTAAGGGGTTATGGCTATGTGTCATAATCCTTTACTTATATAAGAAATTATACCTTTTTGAAGAAGTATTAGATGGATTATGTAAGTCTTTCTTAAAAGTATATACTAAGGCGATATTAGATTATATTGTTTATTTTAAATTTTAATTAATTTGTAAGATAAATTAGAAATTATTTTTTCTTAGTGTATATTACTGAAACCATTCCCTCCAGTACTCCAAGTCTAAATGTACCCATAAATGCTAAACCTATTTATAGATGATTATTTACTGATTATAACAGATTTGTTTTAGTAATGGCATAGAACTATAGAAATACTGCTAAGTAGACATTATTAAACTGATTAGGTTTAAATTAATGGAATTTAAAATATAAAAAATGTAAGGAATCTTTAAGGTTTGTGCAAGGATATTTTAAGAATGAGACTATATAATAAAGCTATCAAATAAAACAAAGGAGTAATTATACATGGCAATAATAAAAGTTAATTTAAATTATAATAAAGTATAAAAATAATCAAATATAAGATAAAGAAAATAATGGAGGAATTAAATATGACATTGATATTAATAGTAGGAATTTTAATATATTTTGCATATAAGAAAAGGGATAGGAAGCATAATGGTTTAGAGGATGAACAAATAATAGAAGTTGATTATAGAGAGATAGATTAGATATAGGAGCACTCATAGTAGTAAATAAATGAATTGTATGCTAAAAACTGATAATATTTATCATAGATAAAGAAAGCATTAATATGGGTGCTTTTTAATTTTTTAAATAATAATGGTCCAATGGAAGCTTTTTTTTGATTGAGGTTAAGTGTTTTATGTAATTTAATAAGTTTTAGAAAAACAAATAAAATACAATATTTAAACGAATAAATAAAGTCACTCATAATTGAAATGAGTGACTTTATTTATTCTATTTATATGTCTTTATTATTTATTTTAAGTTGATTTGATTTATCCTTTTCCTACTTAAATTACTTTTGATTTTTTCTTTATTACTCTCATTAAAATCATTTAAAGTAATTTTTCCACTGTACAAATTAAATTTATCAGCTCCAAAGTGTTTTATCATTGACTGCTCTGTTATCAACCATGTTTTACCAAATTTTTTAACCTCAACATTGTTTATTAGTTTTCCAGTGGATACTTGCTTTCTTAATGTTGAGTTATCTAAACCGTAAATATCTGCTACTTGTTGAAAAGTATAGAGCCCCTTAAAACTCCCATTTCCCATTTTAGTTTCCTCCAAATTATCTTGTGTTTAAAAGTTTTTATACATTACCCAATTTGATATTTAGCACATTGGGTATCTCGTTGAGTATCTCATATATATTGTAGAGAATTCTCTATACCAGGTGTTATATCCTATTAAGTATTGAAAAAAAATGGCATAAGTCTAATTTTATAAAGACGTATGCCATATAAACTTATTTTTCATATTATTAATTTGTATTTTATCCAACTGTTTTAAAAATGATATGTAAAAACCTAATAAACCCATAATATTAGTTAATTAATAATATAAAAGATAATCAAATGTGATTGCATCACAAACACCTGTATTTTTAACCCTCTTAAGATTCATAGTATATCATGTTGATTTTTAAAATCAATATATGTTACAGGATTGGGACAAATGTATCAAAATTGAAACCAGTTTTACAATGTAGGACACTTGTCCTACATCAAAAAAAATTAAGGCGAAGTATTTGGAATAAGTAAGGTATAACTAAATTTAAAATATTAAATAAGCAAATATATACATATATTAAATAAGTATTAAATATATGTTAAATTGATATTAAATACTTATTTAATATCAATTTAACAATAATAAAAAGCTATAAAAATTTGATGATACTTGTTTTTTCTGTATATGTTTAAGTTAATTTTAAAATAGATAGGACAAGGAGGACAATTGTCCTCCACTTTAAATGATATATGTTATTAGAATCTAGTAGTTTAGTTATTATATATAAATAAATATACAAAATATTATAATTTGGGGTTGATATTTAATTAAGTACTTGCTATTTTTATTAATTTTTCTTTTCTTATTTTAAAATACTTTGATAATCTTAGTATTGTATAGATTCCAAAAACTGTAGTATAAATACTAACGTTTAGTATATCTAGTTCATCTTTATTTAAAAGAATAAGGACTATATGTAAATAAGTTAATCCATAAAATAGGTACGAGCATCTTTGGAGGCTTTTCCATTTAACATATTTCATTTTATTTCTAACAACTTTAAATGAAGTAATAAATAATGGAAGCATAACTGTAAACGCAACTAGGCCTATAGTTAGGTGAATCATAGACAATCCAGGGAATATAAGTGATTTAATAAAATCTCCAAATATAAAGTATGTATATATGAATCCATGAGGTAGGATAAGTATACAACCTATTATAGCTAATTGAGCTCTTATACTTAATAACTTCTTGGTTATAGTCCACTTTCTATTAAGTGTGCCTGCAAACATTACTATAACAAAGAATGCTACAGATAAAATCCCTTTCATTGATGAGTTATAAGCTGTTAATAAGAATCCTTGGAGTTCTATATTATATACCTCCCCGTAAAGGTTTATAAAACTTGTTAATAAAGATAAAATTAAAGTAATTACATAGTATAAGTTTGAATACTTTCTTATACTAGAGGTAAAAATTAGTGATATTGATATTACACATATCAGTGAGTAAATAAACATTATTTGATTCTCCTTTTTATTTTATAATGATAATTAATATCAATAAGAATTGTATAGTAATATTTTAACAAGGGCAACAGTTTTTTATAAAAAATATAATTATTTAATTTAATTAACTATTAAACAATTATATTTGAGAATATTAACTTAATTATAAATATGGGTATACAATGATATTAATAGGAGTATAGAAGTTATTTTAAGAATTATAATAATTAAGTCGATAAAAGGAGGGTAAACTTACCCTCCTTATATAATGTAGTTGTAATATTTTATAGATAACTTTGTAATTATCTAATGAAAATTACAACCGAATCAAAACTTAAAATTTATTTAATAGTATAGAGGGGGACTATAACTTATTTTTAAATGTATAAGTTATAGTCCCTTGATGCATAAGAAATTAAAAATTAACTAAGAAAGTTATTATAATAATTCTATGATAGATAAATCTGCATTTGCTAAAGTCATTACAGCTGCTAAGCTAGCTGTTGTAGCAAGTTGTAATGTTTGATTTGATAATCCTACCGTTACAATAGTTCCGCCAGAAACACTAACTACAGAACCACTAATATTACTTGATGTATTTGAGTTTATAGGATTTCCACCTAATAAAAGTGTAGCTGTAAGACTACTACTTGCAGTTGTAGTTGCGTTAGCAGTATATGAAATATAGTAACTATGGTCATGTGCCAATGTTACTGTATTTGGAGTAGTTATAGTTATATCAGTTCCATTAGATGCATTAACAGCGGTGAAATTTATTGGTGTTCTAGTATTTGAAAGTGTAGATGTACCTGCAAGTGCTACTAAAGATAAAAATTGGTTTGTAGCAGTTGGGCCAGCAGGTCCTACTGGTCCAAAACAAGGTATATATTCTACACAAGGATTATGATTGTGCTTATCAAAATAATCTGAACATGTCATATCTATTCTCACCTATACTTATGATAAATTTATAGTATAAATAATACTTTTAAAATTTTAAAAATTTATTCACCTACAATACTAATATATTCAATATATATACTCCTGTGTCTAATTTTACATAAATTCATCAAAAAATATAATTTATTTTTATTTAAAAATACTCATTAAAGGTTAACTTTTATTAAACGTTTACATATATAAGATTTGTTGGATAAAAAAGTTATAAGATTTTTTATATGCAATGTTTAGGAGGGTTGTTAATCATGAAAAACTTACATTTAAATGAATATGTAACTAAAAAACAATTTAATAAAATGGGGTTGAAAGAAAGGATTAATATAGTAAATTCAATGTTACAGGAGTATGATCTGAAAGTTATAAACAACCATTTAGGAATAGATGTAGACTATCTATTTTGGCTATTTAGGTATGCTTTAGAAGGAAATAAATTTGTAGAGAAAAATTAAATTTTCTATAGATAAAAAATAACCATACATTTAACTGTATGGTTATTTTTTATCTTAATTCAATGAGTTTAAATAAGTTGATAGTTATAAGGTTTTAAGTCTGGGGTGTCATGTTCTTTTATTGTTTCATTTTCTTTTTAATTATAAATAATCCTACTAATGATATTGCTCCTAAGATTATATATACGATAATACTCATATCTCCTGTTGGAGGGTTAATTGAGTCAATTATATTTTTTGTATTGATGTCTGAGCTATTTCTAGGTTTACTTTCTATGTTTTTTATAACTGAAATATGTATAGTTTTAGTAGTACTACAACCTTGACTATCTATTACTTGATAAGTAATTTTATATGTTCCAGGTTTATCCACATCAACAGTATTTTCAATAACTTTTATATTTTTAGTAATATTTCCATCCTCTTTGTCAGTAGCTTTAACTTCAGCGAGTGCATCAAATTTATCTTCTACATTTATAGCTTTGTCTACTGCTTTTATTTCAGGAATAGCATTTATTAAAAACTCTTTAGAATTTACAGTAACATAGATAGATTTAGTAGTAGTCTCTTTACTATTTGATACTTGGTAAGTAACTTTATATGTTCCAGGCTTGTATACATTAACAGTATTTTCAACAACTTTTATATTTTTAGTAATATCTCCATCATTTTTGTCACTAGCACTTACTCCATCTAATGGATCAAACTTATCTCCTACATTTATAAATTTATCATATGCATTAATTACAGGCATATGATAAATTTCAAGTGATTTAGGATTAACAATTACTGTTCTTTTAACATTAGTTGTATTTTTGTCACTATCTGTAACTGTATATATTAAATTGTATATGCCTGGTTTATTTATATTAACACTTCCTATAACCCTTATATGCTTAGTTAAATTTCCATCCTCTGTATCTATTGCCATCACACCTTTTAATGGATTTAAATTATCTCCCTCTATTATACTTATGTCATATGCACCACTTATTACTGGTTTATCATTACTTTTTACAATAACAGAAATAGTTTTGTTAGCTACAGCTCCCTTACTATCTGTTACTTGATAAGTAACTTTATATTTGCCCACTTTATTAGGATTAACAGTATTTTCTATAACCTTTATATTTTTAGTAATATTCCCGTCTTCTTTGTCATGAGCTGTTACCCCTTGTAATGGGTTAAATTTATAACCTATCTTAATCACCTTGTCTTCGGCCTTTATTTCAGGTATTTTATTTATTTGATTAGTTACGTATTCGTATGGCTGAATAACTGTACCATTAAATCTAAATGATTCGGGCATTTTGTATGAATATATAGGTGGTGAATATTTAAATGAATACTTTAAATCTCCATTAACTGAACTCCATTGTACAGTAGTAGTGGATGAATCATAGGATCCTCCACTACTAATATCATTATTTGATATATCTAGAACTGTTTTATCTATATTTATTACAGAGTTTTTTACTTTAACTGGTGCTTTATCTATTTTAATACTATCTAATACTATTTTTTGATCGATTGCACTTAATTCAGAAAGATTATTTGAACCACTTAAAGGACTTAGATCACTTATAGAATTACCATTTAAATTTAAAAAAGCTAAGTTTTCTAAATTATGTAAAGAAATTAAACTATATATTTTGTTATAACTTAAGTTTAATGTAGATAAGTTATTTAAACTTTTTAACGCACTTATATCTCTTATATCATTATGACCTAGGTATAAACTAGTTAAGTTAGTTAAATCATGTAAAGCATTGATATCTGACACTTTGTTGTTATTTAAATGTAAATGAGATAAATTAGTTAAATTTTTCAAACTGGATATATCACTTATATTGTTATAACTTAAATGTAAGAATGATAAATCGATTAAATTTTCTAAAGGAGAAATATTTATTACTTTATTATTACTTAAAGATAGATAATACAGCTTATCTAAATGTTTTAAAGGAATTATATTATTTATATTGTTATTACCTAAGTATAAACTAGTTAAGTTAGTTAAATTTTCTAAAGCATTTAAATCACTTATATCATTATCGCTTAATGTTAAATAAGCTAAGTTAGTTAAATCTTCTAAACCTCTTAAGTTATTTATATTATTGCTAGCTAGATTTAAAGATTGTAACTTATTTAAACTTTTTAAAGGCGTTAAATCACTTATATCATTGTGACTCAAACTCAACTCAGATAAATTATATAAATTTTGTAATGGAGTTAAGTCTTTTACTATATTGCCATCTAAATTTAAAGTAAATATGTTCGTTAAATGTTGTAAATAACTTATGTCGTTTATTTCATTTCCGTATAAATTTAGTGAAATTAAATTAGTACAATATTGGAGCCCCTCTAAATTTCCTATAGATAGATAGCCTAAATTTAAAGATTTTAAAGATTTTAATTGATTGTTTGTTATAGGTGCATCTTCATCTTGACCAAGTTCCTTATTGATAGCCTTTTTTAAATTTACATCAGGAATATTAACTATTGTATTAGTACTTTTAGTTTTACTAACTGTTTCAGTATTTTTTTCTTTTTCTGTAGTTGTAGAGCTTGAGTTTTTAATTTTTTTTTCTTTGCTCTTAGTATCTATATTAGTAGTAATTTCCTTACCTAGATTTTCTGAGGGTCCTTCATTTGCTAAAACATTTATTGGTGTCAATTGAAGCATCATTGTGGTTACAATTGTGCTAACAACTATTTTTTTCATGATATATTGTCTTTTTTTGTGCATTATTTACCTCCTATGTTAATAGATGATTGGAATTAAAATATATTAAACTCAATCATTGAAATTAAATAAATTTTTATAACAGAATTTAATTATACACATATAAGATGGAATAAAAACTAAAAAAGTTCATTTTTTTACAAATTTAGATAATTTTTTCATAAATAAGTATATATAAAAACAATATGCCCCCTTTATAGTAACAGTTTTTATTATTTAAACTGTCCACTATAAAGGGAGCATATCAAAATTGAGTATATTTTTATTCTTGAATAAGTTTTGCATGAACTACCATACGAGCATTATCAAATTCATAGCTGCATGTAGATAATGTCAAAATCTTATCATTTGAATCAACGTTTACTGGAGATTTAAATAAAGAATCTTTTTTTGTCTTATCTAAAAAGCTATTAAAATCTTCGTTTGAATCAAATGATGGCTTGTTGTAAATATTTATTGAATCAGTTATATAAGCAGAAAATATTTTATATTTTAAAATACTTCCATCTGGCTTAGAGATGTATATATTATTATAGTTATTAAAAAACTCTTCATCTTTAAATTTTTTAAGTTGTCCAAACATAGTTCCATTTCTCATACTATGCCCATAAAGTATGGTATTAGAATCATTAAAATTATCATTTTGAAAGTCTAGGAATATAGAACCTGACTCTAAATAGTTTTTATTTATATCTTTGTCTAAATAGAAATCATTATTAGTTGTTTGAACTATTGGATAATGAATATTTGTGCCATCTACATCCAACCAGCCTCTATAGTCCTTATTGATATAAGATAAGTCTATTGATTTATTAGGATTTTCCTGTTGAGATTCCTTTATTTCATTGATTTTTTCATAGACCTTATCTGCTTTACTATATTGAACAAATTTATTTATTATCTTATAGGAACTAAATAAAAGTATTACTAAAAGTATTAAATTTAATATCCATTTTATCTTTTTCATTTTCAAATTATCCTTATACATTAATATTTATATTTAAGAGACTAAAATTAGCGCTCTTTTATATTATACACTGCTTTATTTCCAAGAGTATCATATATTATTAAGCGTAAAGGTAAATTACTTGTTTCTACAACAATAGAGCTTTTATCTTTATTTATTGATTTTATATTTATTTTTTTACCATTAGAGTCTTCTAAATAAATCTTATTAAAATCAATTCCCCCCTTAGAATCTTTTAAGTTGACTACGATTTCATTATTGATATATGTATAATTCAAAATATCTGGAGAATCAGTATCTATACAATTAATTTCAAACTCTTTAACAACAGACGAATGATTTTTTAAGTTGATATAAAGTTTATAATCACCATTTTCCGTAATTTGGAATCTATATATAGATTGATCTATATAACTCCCTAAGATTTTTTCAGAATTAGAACTTTGAATATACATATCATCTACAACCGATTTATCCTTGAATTTAATATCTACTAAAATTGGTTTATTTGTAAGTTTAGATGTATCACTTATAAATATACTGATATTATCTAAACTATCTGCTAATTTAGTTTTTTGAGAGTTATTGCTTACGTGTGCAAAAGGATGCTTAGTAGTTTCATAAAATCCTATAGCAGATGTGGTTACTACTATTGATGTAGTTAATGCCCACGACATAGGTTTAGATATACCTTGATTAGGACCAATTTTAAATTTAAAACTTTTAGCTAAATTAAAGTGTGATTTAGCTAAAACATTACCTAATATATGTTTTGATGAACTTAAGTCTAATAAATTATTAGTAGATGCTTTTCTGAATAAATTAAATAACATAAATCCATGAATTTTTCTCATGTATACTCTTTCTTCAGAATATAATTTATATAAATTTTTCTTTGCATTGCTTAATCTACTTTTAACAGTTCCTTCAGATATGTTTAAAACATATGCAATTTCTGAAATTTTTAATTCATCGAAGTATTTTAATACTAAAATAGTAGCGTGTATAGATGAAAGTTTATTAATTAAATTCATTAATTCATTATTGCTCTCTTTTACAATATATGATTCTAACGGATTTATATCTTTTGAATCATCACTAACTATAGGTAAAGTATTATCAGAACTAACTTCTCCAAGCTTTTTTAACTTAGAAATCTCTTTAATACAATGGTTATATGTAATCTTATTTAGCCATGCTAAAAATAATTTAGGTTTTTCTAACTTATCAATAGACTTTAAAACAATTAAATATACTTCTTGTACGGCATCTTCTGCCATAGATTTATCTTTTAAAATACTTAAAGATAGAAAATAAACTTTTTGATAAGTTAAAGAATATAAATCTGCAAAAGCTTGGGAGTCACCATTTTTACATTTAGATACAAGTTTACCTATTTTTAAATACTTTAAACTGCTCAATTATAAAATGTCCTCCTAATTTTTATTAAAAATCCAACTAACATTTAACATAATAACATAATTGTATATATAAAAGTAAATATTTTAGACAAAAACGCATGTTAAAAAGTTATTAAAAGTAATAGAACTATTATTAAGATGTACATAGCCTGCAATTATGATTCTTTAAAGAATTCATAGTATCAAGAACATACAATTAATAAGTATATAATAAAAATAATATAAGTATAAACTTAACAATATTCATTTTAATAATATTGTTAAGTTTATAAATAAAAAATAAATTAATTGTAAATTGACTTTTTACTTAACTGCCATTGCTTAACGACGTTTGTTCTACATGTTGTTTTAGCATTAAGATTTTTTTCTCATGTTTTAACTTTTGAGTTTCTTGAAATTTTAATTGGTATTGAAGTTTTAATAAATCTCTTTTTTCTATAACTTCTTTTAAGTTTTTAATTTCTTCCTCTGCACAACTATTTATATATTTTTCTTTTAGAGAATGTAAATCATTTTCTTCAAAATCATTACGTATTTTATGTCTAATAGTTGTTATATCAACAACTTGTTTTTTATTTTTTAAGGTTATTTTTACAGCTTTAATATTTAAAAATGGAGTGCTATTTTTGTTTTTTAAAACTTGATAATATCCTTCTACAAACATAACTTGTTGATTTAATTTACTATTTACTAAATGTTGGGTGTGTCTTTTATTAAAGTCTATAACTACAATAGATGGTGAAACTTCATTTGTAGCTTGAATTTTTTCAATTAATCGGCTTTCTCCATTTTCTAAAAAAGTTAAATTTTCTAAATCACTACACTCCATTGCTAGGGTTATAGATGTATCGATAATCTTCATATTTTAAAATCCTCCTATAAATCTGATAAAACAAGATCTAATAATAATAAAGTAATTCGAAATTTAAAAATTTCAATAGTTAAAATAAGCAAGAAGGAAGTAATATACTAATTTACAACCTACTTACTTTTATTTTTTCCAACACTTATACAGGTATAATTTAAGTTCAATTTTAATAAAGTTGAATGATTAAAAAATGTTGTCTTTTATTAGATGTAATACTTTCTTAAAAATATTAGTTATGGAAAATAATACATTAAAAGGGTTTTTAACATTTTCAGAGTCATTATTTTTACCGTTAGTAGATTTGTTGTTTATTGGTGCAGTTCTATATGTATACGGAAGAACCACTTTACCACTAAACTCACTTTTTTTAGAATTTATCATTTTTTTAATATAAAAATTGTATTCTAATCTATCAACGATACAACTCCATTTTATTTTATTTGTATTTTGGCTATATATTCCGTTATTTTTAATTTCTTTATCACATATAGCTATAAATGATCCATCTATGTCTACTATATTATTTTCAATTTCAATAGATGTAGAATCTAAAGAAATTTCAATACTATCTAATATAATTTCTTGATTTTTTAAATCTAGAAATCCTAAGTTATTTAAGTTATCTAAAGGACTTAAGTCACTTATTCTATTTTTATTTAAATTTAAGCAAACTAAATTAGTTATTCCGGATAAATGGCTTAGATCATTTATTTTATTTTTACTTAAATCTAAGTAATTTAGGTTAGTTAATCCTTGTATAGGACTTAAATCTTTTAGTTCATTTCCACTTAAAGTTAGATAAGTTAAATTAGTTAGTTTTTTTAAATAAGTTAAATCATTTATTTTATTTTCATCTAGATTTAAAGTAACTAACTCTTTTAAATCACATAAAGGACTTAATTCACTAATCTCATTTTTAGATAACCCTAAGTAACTTAGGTTAGTACAATATTGGATTCCTTCTAGGCTTCTGATATTCATTTCTGTTAAATTTAATGCTAATAAAGATTCTAATTGCCCCCTAGTTACAGGTGAGTGTTCTGGTGAATTAAATTTTTTATTAAGAGCTGTCTTTAAATTACAATCTGGTATATTAATAACTTCACGCTTGTTTACCATTTTATCTTTCGTATTATTTTTATCATTTTTAAATTCAATGTTTAAACCAGTTAATGCTTGTTCCATATCTGTTTTCTCCTTTTGTCATTATTAATCTCATGTAGTTCTAACCGAAAATAATTCATTTATTTTAAAGTAAATAATTTTCAAATTTTTTATTTAAAAATAGAACTGATTGCGTTCATTCATAATATAAGAGATAAACAAAAATAAAAGGTTCACTTTTTTTCAAAAAAATTTTATTTTTTTAAATATTTAAATTTAATACAAAAATTAATGAAAACTGCATATAAAAAACATATTAAGTTTATT
>NZ_JAKEDR010000078.1 GCF_023653455.1 Paraclostridium ghonii | reverse complement strand
TTATTAGAATTATTAAAATCTGGGCACTTATATAAAAAGTAAATGATTTAATTTACAACCTATGAGTTAGTACTTTAAAAAATATATTAAAATATATATAATATAAAGAACGAGGTGATAATATGAAAAAAAGAGTAATGATCGGTATGAGTGGTGGAGTAGATAGTTCTGTTGCAGCATATCTTTTAAAAGAACAAGGGTATGATGTAATCGGAGTTACTATGAAGTTATGGCAAGATGATGATGATGAACTTATCGAAAATGAAGGTGGATGCTGTTCGTTATCAGCTGTTGAAGATGCAAGAAAAGTTGCTGATAGAATAGGTATACCTTTTTACGTATTAAACTTTAGCGATGTATTTAAAGAAAAGGTAATAGAACCATTTATAGATGAATATTTAAACGGGAGAACTCCAAATCCTTGCATAGCTTGCAACAAGCACATAAAATTTGATGACTTTTTTAATAAGGCTCGTCAAATAGGTTGCGATTATGTAGCTACGGGACATTATGCAAAAATAGAAAAAGATGAAGAGACTGGTAGATACCTACTTAAAAAGTCTGTTACGGATAAAAAAGATCAAACTTATGCACTGTACAATTTAACTCAAGAACAATTAGAACATACATTACTTCCAATCGGAGATTATGAAAAAGATAAAGTTAGAGAAATTGCCAAAGAAATCGGAATAGAAGTTCACAACAAACCAGATAGTCAAGAGATATGTTTTGTAAAAGACAATGACTATGCGGGGTATGTACAAAAACATTCTAAAAAAAGAATTGATCCTGGATTTTTTGTAGATACTAAAGGAAATATATTAGGGAAGCATAAGGGTATAATAAATTACACTATAGGTCAAAGAAAAGGTCTAGGAATTGCATTTGGAAAGCCAATGTTTGTTGTAGATATAGATTCAGTTAAAAATACAGTTGTGCTAGGAGATAATGAAGATATATTCTCAAATGCATTAATAGCTAAGGATGTAAATTTAATTTCAATAGATGATATAAAAGAACCTATTAGAATACAAGCTAAAGTTAGATATTCAGCAAGACCATCAGATGCAACAGCAACTAAAATTGGAGAAAATACAGTTAAAATAGTATTTGACCAACCTCAAAGAGCTATAACTAAAGGTCAATCAGTTGTTATGTATGATGAAGATAAAGTTGTAGGTGGAGGAATAATAGAAAGAAGTCTATAATAAAAAAGTATTGATTATTTTAAAAAAATTTAGTAATATAACTATAATCATATAGGAAATAAATAATTTTAAATACAATGAAAAGAAATAGTAAATTAATTGATGCATTACAGAGAGGGGGAAAAGGTGAAAGCCCTTATGATAGATTAATTGAAGCAGTCTTGGAGTATCAACTTTGAAACTAAGTAGGAGTTGACGGTAGTTCCGTTATAACTTAAGGTTTTCCGAAGATACTGTAGTTTTTTTACAGTAATTAGGGTGGTACCGCGAGATATATCCTCGCCCCTATAGCACTATAGAGGCGGGGATTTTTTTATTCACAAAAATAAGCAAATTTGAGGAGGAAATTATAAATGCAAAAAATGGGATTAAACGAAATAAGAAGCAAATTTTTACAATTCTTTGAATCGAAAGGACATTTAGTTCAACCAAGTTATTCATTAGTGCCACGTAACGATAAAAGTTTATTATTAATAAATGCAGGTATGGCACCTCTTAAAAATTATTTTTCAGGAACTGAGATTCCCCCAAGTAAAAGAATGACTACTTGTCAAAAGTGTGTAAGAACAGGAGATATAGAAAATGTAGGAGTTACAGCTAGACACGCTACATTATTCGAAATGCTTGGAAACTTTTCTTTTGGAGACTACTTCAAAGAAGAAACTTTAAAATGGGGATGGGAGTTTGTTACAGAACACTTAAATATGCCTCAAGATAAAATATGGGTAAGTGTATACTTTGAAGATGATGAAGCTTTTGAAATATGGGAAAAAGAAATAGGTATACCAAAAGATAGAATAGTAAGACTTGGTAAAGAAGATAATTTCTGGGAAATAGGAACTGGTGCTTGTGGACCTTGTTCAGAAATACACTTTGATAGAGGTGAAGAATATGGATGTGACAATCCGGATTGTAAGCCAGGGTGTGACTGTGATAGATACCTAGAATTTTGGAACCATGTTTTCTCTCAATTTAACAAAGATGAAGAAGGAAACTACAATCCATTAGAAAACAAAAACATAGATACAGGTATGGGTCTTGAAAGAATTGCATGTATAATGCAAGGAGTGGACACGATATTTGATGTAGATACTATAAAACATATATTAAATGCAGTTGAAAAAATGACAAATTCAACTTATTCAAAAGAGTACAAGACTGATAAGTCTATAAGAATAATAACTGATCATATAAGAAGTGTAAGTTTCTTAGTGGCTGATGGAGTATTACCATCAAATGAAGGTAGAGGATACGTTTTAAGAAGATTACTAAGAAGAGCTGCTCGTAATGGAAAATTACTTGGAATGAAAGAACCATTCTTATATAAGTTAGTTGATGAAGTTATAGCTGTAAGTGGCGAAGCCTATCCAGAATTAGTTGAAAAAGCTGAGTACATTAAGAAAGTTATAAGAATAGAAGAAGAAAAGTTTAATGAAACTATAGATAAAGGTAATGAAATATTAGTTTCATATATAGAAGAATTAAAAGCTAACAATCAAAAAACATTAAGTGGGGACAATGCATTTAGATTATACGATACTTATGGATTCCCTGTTGATTTAACAAAGGAAATATTAGAAGAAGAACATTTAGAAATAGATGAAGAAGGCTTTAAAGCTGAAATGGAAAAACAAAGACAAACAGCTAGAGATGCAAGAGGAAATATGGACTTAGAAGCTTGGAAAGAAGATGCTATAGCTAAATTAGATAAAGATATAGTTACAAATTTTGAAGGATATGATATTCTATTTATAGAATCAACTGTTAAAGGAATTGCTAAAAATAATGAATTAGTAGACTCAGCTTGTGCTGGAGATGAAGTTACAATAGTTCTTGATAAAACTGCATTTTATGCAGAAGGTGGAGGACAAGTTGGAGACAAAGGTCTTTTAGTAAATAAAAGCGAAGACTTAGTAGTTGAAGTTTTAGATACTAAAAAAGGTCCAAATAATACTATAAAGCATATATGTGTTGTTAAATCAGGAATTATAAAAGTTGAAGACGTTGTGTATACTAAAGTGGACAAAGAAGTTAGATTAGCTTGTGCAAGAAATCACAGTGCTACACACATTCTTCATACAGTATTAAAAGAAGTTTTAGGAGATCACGTAAACCAAGCTGGATCACTTGTTACTCCAGAAAGATTAAGATTTGACGTGACTCACTTTGAAGCTATATCAAAAGATGAGTTAAAGCTTATTGAAGAAAAAGTAAACAATATGATATTTGAATCGCTAGATATAACTTGTGAAACTATGAGTATGACACAAGCTGGTCAAAAAGGTGCAACAGCACTATTTGGTGAAAAATATGGTGATGAAGTAAGAGTTGTTTCAATGGGAGATTTATCTATAGAACTATGTGGAGGAACTCATTTGAAAAATACTTCTCAAATAGGTATATTTAAGGTGCTTTCTGAAGGTGGAGTTGCAGCTGGAGTAAGAAGAATAGAAGCTATAACTGGTAAGGAAGTATATAACTTCTTAAACAATAAGCAAGATTTAATAAATGAAGTATGTACATCTGTTAAAGCTAAAGAAGATAACTTAGTTGCAAAAGTATCTAATTTATTAGATGAAAATAAATCATTAGCTAAAGAATTAAATGAAGTGAAGGCAAAAATGAGCTTACAATCTGCAGATTCTATATTAGATTCTAAAGTTGATGTAAATGGAGTAAATATAGTTACATCTAAGTTTGAAGAGATGGATATGGATACACTTAGAAACACTGCAGACACTTTACGAGATAAGTTATCCTCTGGGGTAGTGGTATTAGCAAATGTAGCAGGAGGAAAAATAAACTTTGTTGCTACAGCTACTAAAGATGTACTTGAAAAAGGCGTTCACGCTGGAAACATAGTTAAAGAAGTAGCTCAAGTAGCAGGAGGAAAAGGTGGAGGAAGACCTAATATGGCACAAGCTGGAGCGCCAGATGTGACTAAGGTTGATGAAGCTTTAAATCATGCAAAAGAGGTATTAAAATCTCAAGTAAAATAATAATTAAAACAAATAGTAAAAGATAGGGGTGTTGTAGTATGGATGAAAATATGGATTATACAGTAAAATTCGAAGGTATAACATCTGAACAAATGAGTGTGAGTGAAGCCATAGATCAAGTTTATAATTCACTTCAAGAAAAGGGATATAACCCGATAAACCAAATTATAGGTTATATTCTTTCAGGAGATTCTAGCTATATAACAAGCTACAATAATGCTAGAGGTATAATGAAAAAATTTGAAAGAGATGAAATATTAGAAGAAGTCATCACTTATTACTTGAACAATAGAAAGTAGGTCAATCTTATGAAAAAAAAGATTGTATCCTTATTAACAATTTTAATGATACTTATAAGTTCTGTACCTAATATTTGTTTTGCTGATGACAAAGGAAAGATAATAGTAATAAATATGAATAGGACAAGTTTTGAAGATCTGTTGAGTATAGATAGTTTATCTAGAAAAATGGAAAAAGAAGGCTATATAGGGCTTATGAATATCAAAGGTGACAAAGGAACAGATGATAGAAGGTCCTACGCATCTGTAGGTGCTGGAGGAAAAGTTACATTGCCAGACCAAAGTCTAATAAACTTTGAACAAGTTAATGAAGACAATGCAAAGGCATATAAAGCTAAAACGGGGCATAATCCTAAAAAAATAAATGATATGAAAATAAACCATTCTCTAAGTGAGAACTTAGAGAATGGTTCTTATGGTTCTGTACTTGGATCGCTAGGGCAGACTTTATCAAATCATAAATTAAAATCATCTGTTATAGGTAACGCTGATAGAGTTAATAATGGAGAATTAGTTTTAAACAGAAATATAGCCTTAATGGCTATGGACAACATAGGTAGAGTTGACGATGGTAACGTAGACACTATAAATATCAAAGACAACACTATGCCGTATGGAATAAGAACAGATTATGACAAGCTAAAAAGTGAAACAAAAAAGTTTTACGATAATAGTGATGTTTTATTTGTAGAACTTGGAGACACATATAGATTAGATGATTACAAAAACTATTTAAATGATAAAACTTACAACGATATGAAAAAGAATATTTACAAAAATATTGATTCATATGTAGAAGAAGTATTTAAAATGGTTGATGAAAATGACACAATTTATATAATGTCAGCATTTCCAAGTAAGGAAGATTATAAAAATCAAAAAAGATTATCTCCTATAATCAAATTTGAAGGCTCCCAAAAAGGAGTTTTAAAATCTGCTACGACAAGAAGAGCTGGTGTAGTTGGAAATATAGATATAGGAGTAGATATACTTTCTGAGTTTGGCTTAGAAAATGAAGAAATGGTAGGAAAGAAATTTGAATCAATTGATAAAGATAATAATATAGAATTTATCAATCATGAATTTGATAAGATGGTATCTATGTATCAGGTAAGAACTCTTATTATTAACACAACTGTTGGTATAGTTGCAGCAGCATGGATTATATGTGCCATATTATTAGTTTTCTGTAGAGATAAGCTACCTAAGAAAAAACTGATCTTTAATACCTTAAAAGAATTTATAAAACTAGGTATATTAATACCTTTAGCATTTATAGTTTCACCTATTTTTAACTTCTCAACACAAGCAAGCATAGCATTAGGTATAGTTGGAACCTTAATAGTACTTTATTTAATAGGAAAAATTTTCTTTAAAGATGATATGAAGTATATGGCATTTTTCTCTATACTTACTATAATAGTAGTTGTTGTTGATTCTATTTTTGGTACTTATTTAATGAAAAATAACATAATGAGTTATGATGCAATAATAGGTGCCAGATATTATGGTATTGGAAATGAATATGAAGGTATAACTATAGGATGTACTATATTTGCAATGTCGGTATTAGTAAACTATAAAAAAATACCTAAATGGGCTGTAGTAGTTGTATCTTTAATTATATTGATAACTAGCGCTTATCCATCTATGGGGGCTAATGTTGGAGGAGCTATATCAGAATCTGTAGCATATACATTATTTATACTGCTTGCATTTGATGTTCAAATGGATTTTAAAAAGAGTATATTACTATCATTAGTTCCAGTTATGATTGTATTTATATTTGCTGTATTAGATATAGTTTCTAAAAGTCAGTCTCATCTATCGGGATTTGTAAATCAAATATTAGTAAATGGACCAATAGCTATAATTCAAACATTTACTAGAAAGATACAAATGAATGTAGAGATTGCAACTAGCAATATATTAATCGTTGTAGCTTTAGTAGTTGCAGGATATATGACTAAGTTTATATTTAAACCTGTTAATCACTTTAAAAAATTATCAGATAAGTATCCGTACATATTTAAAGGATTTGTAGCTACGACTGTAGGTTGTATAGTAACTTTAATCTTTAATGATTCAGGAATAGTTGCAGCTGGAACTGCATCTATTTATATATTAGTACCTATACTTATTATGAGCGTAAATATGATAGTTTTTGATAAAGAATAATATTATGTTAACCTAGATATTTTGAAAATTAATATCTAGGTTAATTTGTTTTTTACATAATGTATTGAAATTAGAGCACAATAAGAATATAGTATATACATATAGTAAACAATTTATTAAATTTGATCAATCAAGGAGAATTAAATGATATTAGACGGAAGAATAATGGGTCTTGATGTAGGAGATAAAACTATAGGAGTTGCAGTTAGTGACCTTATGGGAATTACAGCACAAGGAGTTAAGACTGTTAGAAGAGTTGGAAAGAAAAAAGATATAGAGGAATTAAAAGCTATTATAAAAGAAAAACAAGTTAATAAAATAGTTTCGGGACTTCCTAAAAATATGAATGGAACATTAGGACCACAAGGAGAAAAAGTTATAAAGTTTTGTGAACTTTTAGAAAAAGAAACTGGTATCAAAATAGAATACTGGGACGAAAGGCTATCTACAGTTGCAGCAGAAAGATCTTTAATAGAAGCAGATGTCAGAAGAGAAAAAAGAAAAAAAGTTATAGACATGCTTGCGGCAGTAATAATTTTACAAGGTTACTTAGATAGTAAAAGAATTTTGTAAAATGTATGTAAAATAATATTGATATACGCTATAATATATTTAAATAATTAAAATTTGAGGTGAGATACATGCAAGAAAACATAGTAAACTTAATTGATCAAGATGGAAATGAAATACAATTTGAAATAATATTAACTTTAGAAGCAGAAGGAAAAGAGTATGCAATACTTATGCCTTTAGAAGACAATGAATCTGAAGAAGCTTTAATATTTAGAATTGACACAGATGAAGAGGGAGACATATTAACTCCACTTGAAAATGATGAAGAGTATGAAACTGTTGTAGCTGTTTACAACACTTTAATGGAAGAAGAAGGATTAAACTTCGACGAAGAATAGTTAATATTAAAATTGTATAGTTTATAAATGGGAGTATCTATAAAGGTGCTCCTTTTTTACATAGGAGGATTTATGTTTAAATACATAGATATATTAGTAGGGGTACTAGGAATAGGGTACTTTATTTACCTGGAATTGTTTTATGGTGGAATGGCATTTGCTTCTTTCTTTTTAGTTACAGGTATTTTGCTAATACTATATCATTTTTTAAAAAGCAAAATACGTATAAATAAAAAACTTAAAAAGTTTATAAAAATAATTATTACTGTAGGATTATCAATATTTTTAATAATAGAAGCTATATTAATATTTTTCCCTAAAAATAATATGAAAGACAAATGTGAGTACTTAATTATATTAGGAGCTTCAGTTAAAAATAATACTCCAAGCTTAACTTTAAAAGGAAGATTAGATAAAGCTATAAAGTACCTAGATGAAAGCGATGACGAATGTTATATTGTTGTATCTGGTGGAAAAGGTAGTGATAAAAATCTTTCAGAGGCAAAAGTTATGGAAAACTATTTAGTTGAACACGGAATAAACAAAAGTAAAATAATAGTAGAAGATAAATCTACAAATACATATGAAAACTTTAAATATAGTAAAGAAAAAATAGAAGAAAAAAGTGATAAAAGTATAAAAGAGTTAAATATAAAAATTGTAACTACTGATTTTCATAGTTTTAGAAGTTTTATATTAGCTAAAGCTAATGGATATAAAAATACTAGCTTTTATACTAGCAAATCTGTAACTCAGTTTGTTCCAGCTTATTATACAAGAGAATTTTTTGCGACTATAAAAACTATTATGTTTGATATAGTTTTTAATATATAGTAACATCTAAAATTTATAAAAAAAGATTTAACTTTATTTATATGGATAAAATAAAGTTATGAAATTATAAGGGGTAATGAAATATGAATAAATTTAAAAAGTATTGTATTGTGTTGAGTGCGATTGTTGTAATTGTATCTACTGTAAGCAATATATATGCATTAAATAATTATAGTAAAGTTATGTATAAAGCAAATGTAAATAATACTAAAACTAGTTTAAAAGAAGAAGATTCATATTTAAAAAATCAAGACAAAAACAAAACTGTATCTAATATATTATTAATAGGAAGTGATTCAAGTGATTTTGATAAAATAGGTAGATCAGACGCTATGATAATACTTACTATTGACAAAGATAATAAAAGTTTGAAACTAACATCTTTAGCAAGAGATACGTTAGTAAATATTCCTGGGCATGGGCATGAAAAATTAACACATGCATATGCATATGGAAAAGCTAAGCTACTATTAGAAACTATTGAAAAAAATTTGAAAATAAAACTAGATGGATATGTTGCTGTAAACTTCAATTCTTTTATTGATTTAGTTGACACATTAGGTGGAGTTGAAGTAGACATACGCAGGAATGAAATAGAGCATTTAAATGATATAATAGTAAACTCTTTTAAGGTAGCAAACAATAAATGGGAAGAGCCACAATTTATAAGATTTGAAGGAAAACAATTATTAAATGGGTATCAATCATTAGCTTATGCTAGAATAAGACAAATTGACAGTGTATATGAAAGAGATAAAAGACAAAGATATGTATTAAAAAGTATAGCTAACAAACTAGTAGAGCTCCCTGTAAGGAGTTATCCCAAAGTTATAAAAGAAATGTTGCCTTATTTAGAGGTAGATATACCTATACCTAAATTAATTACATTAGCTATGACATCTAAATCATTATATAATTATGAGTTAGATCAAATGGAGTTTCCTGTTGCAGAATATAGAGAATCTGCAAGGTTAAAAAAGGATAATAGCTTTGTAGTAAAATGGAATAAGACAGAAAATTTAAAAGTTTTGAATAGTTTTATTTATAACAAGTAAAATTTATTTTAAATTAGTGAAATCTGGGTATTAAAAAAGTAAAGGGTCAAACCTTTACTTTTTTTACTAATCTCAGGAGAAGATAGTTGTTATATTGACAAAATGAGAATAATGAAGTACAATAATTAATAAAGATTATCATTTGAAAATGAAGGTGGTAAGTATACAATGAATCAAATGGAGATATTAAAGGAAAAGCTAAAGGAAACAGGATTTAAGATAACTCCTCAAAGAAGAGCTATTGTAGAGACGTTATTAAAGCATAAGGATGAACATTTAAGTAGTGAAGAAATATATGACTTAGTAAGAGTTGATTGTCCAGAAATAGGACTTGCCACAGTTTATAGAACAATGCAATTGCTAGATGAAGTAGGTGCAATTGCCAAATTAAATTTAGACGATGGATGCATAAGATATGAAATTGATTTAGATAATTCTGATGCACACAATCATCATCATTTAATATGTAAAAGCTGTGGGAAGATAATAGAGGTAAAAGAAGATTTACTAGATTCTATAGAAATGGAAATACAAAATTTATACAACTTTAGCATAATAGATCACGATCTTAAATTTTACGGTTTGTGCGAAGCCTGTAAGTAGAGATGAGCCCCTTATTGGGGCTTAAAATTTTGCTATAGTTACTAATATACATAATATTAGTATTAATATAAAAAGAATTTCTAATATATTACTTAAATGCCCTCCAACTCTTAAAAATCCAATAGAAAATTTCTTTTCACTAATAGGATAAAAAATTGGTATTCCTGATTTTGTAAATAAATCTCCTAAAAACAAATGAGATGCATATCCAATAGTCCCAAAAAAGCATAAATTTGATATATTAGTTAATAGCTCAATTTGTTTAAGTAAAAAACTAATTATTAAAATTGCTAAAATACTATGGGATAGTTTCCTATGTTTTAACCAAGGGAAAGAAGCTAAAACTATAATAAACAAAATAAAATAGAATTTACCATTAGCTAAGTAAACACAAATTGCTAAAAGTATGAATATTAGAGATAAAAATAGCTTCCTTAAAAATCCATGGTTTATCTTAGCTTCTAATATTAGTATTACTATAAATGTTATGACTGAGCTTACAAAAAAGTCTTCATTTATTTTTAAAGAGGTTAAAAAAATCAATATATCTAAGGTATAAACAATAAATTTATAAATTTTTTTAGATGTATTATGATTTAAAATTGTATTAGATATAATTGAGTTTGAAGTGTCCAAATCAGGTAAAATTGAAAATAGTGAGCAAATTCCAATATTCACTAGAGAAAGAGGCTTATTAAATAGTATAGAAGCTTGAAGTGAAGCTAATATACCTATAGTGAAGTGAGTTTTACCACGCATTATAACCTCCTCAAAATATTATATTTTGAGGATAACAAAATAATTATATTTTGTCAAAACAATACGGTAATTGTATTTTAAATATGTCTTAAAATATAGTTCAACTTGTGATACAATTATAATAACTGGTAAAGCGTGCGTGATTTGATATTATTATATGTTCGATATGAAACGTTTAAAGAGTAAAATTTAAAAGTGCGAAAAGATAGAGACAAAAGGAGATGATGCAATTGTTCAAAAAGAGTTTGAATAAGATAAAAGTTATGGCTCTGGGAGGGCTAAATGAAATCGGGAAAAATATGACTGTTATTGAATATAAAGATGAGATTATCGTTATAGATTCAGGATTAAGTTTTCCAGAAGAAGAGATGCTAGGGGTAGATATAGTTATACCAGATGTAACTTACTTAGTAAAAAATAAGGACAGAGTTAAGGGAATATTTATAACTCATGGCCATGAGGATCATATAGGGGCATTACCATATGTATTAAAAAAGATAAATGTTCCAGTATATGCTTCTAAGTTAACGGTAGGACTGATACAAGTAAAATTAAAAGAACATAAATTAAATAATGTTAACTTAAATGTTATAACTCCAGGTCAAGTTATAAACCTTAAAAACTTTGAAGTAGAATTCTTAAAAGTAAATCATAGTATACCAGATGCTTGTGCTATAGCAGTTCATACGGATCAAGGAATAATATTCCATACAGGAGATTTTAAAATAGACCTAACTCCTATAGATGGAGAAGTAATGGATTTCCATAGAGTATGTGAAATAAGTAAAAAAGGTGTATTATTACTTCTTGCAGATAGTACAAATATTGAAAGACCAGGATATAATCCATCAGAGAGAACTGTAGGAACAGGATTAGACGGATTATTTTCAAAAGCTAATAACAGTAGAATAATAGTTGCTACATTTGCTTCTAATATACACAGATTACAACAAATTGTTAATGCAGCTCAAAAATTTGGAAGAAAAGTTGCTGTTTCAGGAAGATCTATGGTCAATGTTATGGCAGTAGCAAGAGAATTAGGGTATATCGACATAGATGATGAAATTATAATAGATTTAAACGATATTCATAGATATGAAGATAATGAATTAGTTATAATAACAACTGGATCTCAGGGAGAACCTATGTCAGCACTTGCTAGAATGGCATCAGCTGAACATAAAAAAGTAGAAATAAGACAGGGTGATTTAGTAATAATATCAGCACATCCAATACCAGGAAATGAAAAACTTATTTCTAAAGTTGTAAATTGCTTATTTGAAAAAGGTGCAGAAGTTGTGTATGATGATGCAGCAGATATACACGTTTCTGGTCACGCTAGACAAGAAGAATTAAAATTAATGCACAGATTAGTAGCTCCTAAGTTTTTCATGCCTGCTCATGGTGAGTTTAGAATGTTAAAGAAACATGCAGAGGTAGCAGAAGATTTAGGTATGCCAAGTCAAAATATATTTGTAATGAAAACAGGTGAAGTTTTAGAATTAGATAAAAACTCAGCTAAGATTGCATCACATGTACAAACTGGAAATGTATTAGTTGATGGACTTGGTGTTGGAGATGTTGGAAATATAGTTCTAAGAGATAGAAAACATTTATCAGAAGATGGATTAATGATAGTTGTAGTTACAATATCTAAGGAAGATGGAAAAGTTTTAGCAGGACCAGACATAATATCTAGAGGATTTGTATACGTAAGAGAGTCTGAAGATTTAATGGATGGAGCTAAAACTGTTATAAAGAATGTTTTAATAGCTTGCGAACAAAGTCACATAAAAGAGTGGGCTTACTTAAAAAATAATATAAAGGATAACTTAAAAGAGTACTTATATCAAAGAACTAAGAGAAATCCTATGATACTTCCTATTATAATGGAGGTATAAAATAAGAAGATTGAATATAATATATTATATTCAATCTTTTTTTTAGGAGGAAAAATATGGGGGTTTATGAAAGTACTACAAAACTTGCAAGTGATATAAAGGACAGTAAGGAATATAAAGATTTTAAAAAGTATATGAAAATTATTAAATCTAATCCAAATTATGAATCAATCTTAAATAATCACAGAAAACTTGAGATGGACATAAAATCAAAAAAAATAAGTGGTGAAAAAGTAGATAGTAAAACTTTGAAATTATCGCAAGATTTAAAGAGAAGCATATCTAGTAATAAAGATTTAAATAATTATGTAGAGTGCGAATATAAATTTACATCAATGATGAATAAAATAAACAAAATTTTGGCATCGTCAGTGTATGAAGATTATAAATAGGGATTATTGTGCAAATTGAATAAAATTATTTGGATAATATGACCATATATATGAAAACGTTTTTAATATATACTTAAACTATATTAAATATAGTTTGGGGGAGATTAAAAATGGCAGAGGTAATTTTAAAAAATATAGGTAAATCATACGATAATGGATATGAAGCAGTAAAAGATGTAAATATAAATATAAAAGATAAAGAGTTTGTTGTTTTAGTAGGACCATCTGGATGTGGGAAATCTACAACTTTAAGAATGATAGCTGGTCTTGAAGAAGTAAGTTCGGGGGAACTATACATAGGAGAAAAACTAGTAAATGATGTAGCTCCAAAAGATAGAGATATAGCGATGGTTTTCCAAAACTATGCATTATATCCACATCTAAGTGTATATGAAAATATGGCATTTGCACTTAAATTAAGAAAGATTCCAAAAGCAGAAATAGATGTAAAAGTTAAGGAAGCTGCAAGAATATTAGACATAGAAAAAGTTTTAGATAGAAAACCAAAAGCATTATCTGGAGGACAAAGACAAAGGGTTGCTTTAGGTAGAGCAATAGTAAGAAATCCTAAGGTATTCTTAATGGATGAACCTTTATCAAATCTAGATGCTAAGCTTAGAACAGCTATGAGAACAGAAATTACAAAGTTACACAAGAAACTTGGAACAACATTTATATATGTAACACATGACCAAGTTGAAGCTATGACTATGGCAGATAGAATAGTTATAATGAAAGATGGAGTTATTCAACAAATAGATACTCCTCAACATATATATGACAATCCAGTTAACATGTTCGTTGCAGGATTTATAGGAGCTCCTCAGATGAACTTAATAGATTGTACTATATCTGAAGAAAATAGTACTGTTTATGCAAAAGCTAAGGATTTTAAAGTAGCTTTAGATAAACCAAAATCGGATATATTAAAGAAAAATGGTTATATAGGTAAAGAAGTTGTATTAGGTATAAGACCAGAAGATATTCATATAGAAGATATATTTATAGATAACAGCCAAGATACAATGTTTAATGCTACAGTAGAAATAAGTGAGCTTATGGGAGCAGAAGTATATGCATACTTAAATGTTGGAGGCAAGAGTATAACTTCAAGATTTGATTCAAGATATAATGTTAAGTACGGGCAAAATTTAAAATTAGCTCTAGATAAAAACAAAGTTCATTTATTTGATAAAGATAATACTAATGCAATAAAATAATAAATTATTAAAAGCTGAGAAACTAAGAGTATATTTTAGTTTCCCAGCTTTTGTTTTATAATAAAATAAATACATTAGATAAACTAAGAGGTGAGATATTGAGGGATTTAATAGAGTTTTTTGAAAGTCAAATAGGGAAAAAAATTAACTTATACAAATTTAAAGAAGATGACATTGTAAAAGAAAATCAACAAGTTGTAGTTTGGAACGATCAAAAATATATAATTGAACTTAAAGAAGATAAGATTAAAAATTTAAAAGGGTATTTTTATTTGATATATCAAAAGAATATAAATAAGGACCTTTTAAGTGAGATTTTAACTACACTATATGAAGATGTAAATATTATAAATTATAAAGGTAATTATATATTAAATACAAAAAATTTAGACTTGATAAATAAAGATACTCCTC
>NZ_JAKEDR010000077.1 GCF_023653455.1 Paraclostridium ghonii | reverse complement strand
ATTATATAGTCTTTTATTTACAAAAAAGTTAGTAATTAGAATCATCCACCTCATATTGAAGTATTAGATTTTCATTTTTTAAACAATAAATATAAAATAAAAAAATCAAAAATAAAAAGAAAGCAATAATTGCCATAAAATAGCCCCCTACATTTAAATTTAATTAATGTTATTAAATCTAACTAACTATTATATTAGATTTATATTTGACCAAAAATTGTAATATCCTTTTAAATGTAAAAATAAAATTTTAAAAGACTATATTTTCGATAGTTTTATTGTTCATATTCAAAACTTTATCTGCAACTCTTTTTGCAAAATACTTATCATGAGTTACTATCAACATAGAAACACCTTGTTCTTTTAATTTATATATTATGTTTATAACACTTTCTATACTATCAGAATCTAGAGCAGATGTAGGTTCATCAAAGCACAATATTTTAGGATTTAAAGCTAAAGCACGTGCTATAGCCACTCTTTGCTTTTGACCTCCAGATAGTTCAAATGGATAACACTTAAACTTATCACTTAATCCTAATAATTTTAATAAACAAAGAGTTTTTTCTAATGCAACATCTTTATTTTGTTTTAAAATGTTTATTGGAGCTGTTATTATATTTTCATAAACAGACATATGAGGAAATAAATTAAAATTTTGAAATATCATTCCAATTTCACCATTTAAAGTTAATATATCTTTAGAATTATTAATATTTTTATTATTTATAATTATTTGCCCACTATCAAAATTTTCAAGTCCACAAACACATCTAAGGAAGGTAGTTTTTCCGGTACCTGATTTGCCAAGCAATACACATACCTCTCCTTTAGATATATTCAAAGATGCGTTTTTAAAAATTATGCTATCATCAAATGATTTGGTTAAATTTTTTATTTCTATCAAGGTATTCCTCCTAATTATAATATGAGAATTTATACTCTAAAGTTTTAAATATACTACTTAAAAAGAAAATTAATATTAAATACAAGGCTCCGACTCCAATTAAAGGAAGCAAGCTTAAAGTTCTATTTGAATTTATTTGGGCTATTCTTAAAATATCATTGAGTCCCAAAATATATACAAGAGAAGTATCTTTAATCAGGGTAATAACTTCATTTGACATTGGAGCTAAAATTCTTTTCATAACTTGAGGTAGTATTATTTTTCTATAAGTAATGTTTTTATTAAGACCTAACATCAGGCAAGCTTCATATTGGCCTTTATCTATTGACTCTATGCCACCTCTAAAAATTTCAGCAAAATATGCACTATAGTTTAATGAAAAAGCAAGTATAGCAACTGTAAACCTATCAAACACAATACCTACAAGAGGTAAGCCGTAAAATATAAATATCAGCTGTAATAATAGAGGAGTTCCTCTAAAAGTTAGCAAATAAACTTTAGATATAGAATTTAAAATCTTATAACTAGATAATCTACAAATAGAAGTTAATAAGCCCAAGGGTATTGAAATTGTAAGTGTAAATAAAAATAATATTAAAACTAAGTTTAAACCTTCTAACATTGATCTCCTCCTACTAATTAAACCATTTGCTATAAATTTTATCGAATGTTTTATCTTGTTTTACTTCATTTAAAGCTTTATTTACCTTGTCACGTAGCTGTGTATTACCTTTTTTGAAACCAACTACAAAATCTTCTTCGCCAAAATTATCTTTCAATATTTTGAAATTGTCACCTTTATAATTAGCTATATAATAATTTGCTAAAATTTCATCCACTACAATTGCATCAATTCGTTTAGATTGTAAATCTCTAAAAGCATTATCAAAAGTATCGTAAAGTACAGGTGATTTATTTTTAAACGTGCTAACCAACTTAGTATCTTTTTCTATAGCATCAAGACCAGAGCTTCCTTGCTGACTTCCAACTATTTTACCTGCCAAGTCTTTTTTATTTTTAATAGATGAAGTTTGTAATGTAACAATTACTTGCTTATTACTTAAATAAGGATTAGAGTAGTCAACTTTTTCACGTCTTTCATCAGTTAATGTATAACCATTCCATAAAACATCAATATTTCCAGAATTTAATTCTGTATCTTTCATTGACCAATCTATATTTTGAAATTTAACATCCATATTAAGTCTAGAGAAAACTTCTTTTGCTAAATCTATATCAAACCCTGATGGAACACCTTTATCATCTAAAAATCCCATTGGAACAAAGGTATTATCATAACCTATAACAACTGTATTTTTATTGTGTTTTTGAGGATCACCACTAGACTTATAACATCCAGCTAGCAAAAATATAGATAATAGTATTAGTAATAATAAACTTGAAACCTTAATTATGTTTTTCATATAATATCTCCTTAGTAATTATAAATTTTAAATTATATTTAAGTATATTTCTTTGCGCGCATAATGAAATAAACTAAAAAACTCCCATCCTCTAGCAAATGCTAGAGGACGGGAGTTAAATCTCACGTGGTTCCACCTCTATTTTATTAATATCTCACGATATTAACCTCTTTGAGTACGACAAATAAAAATTTGTTTATACTCTAGCACTATAACGGGTGCAGGGAATCCGGAATCAGCCTACTAAAATAATATTTTTTCGGTGTTCTGCTCAAAGATGTGTTCAAAGTAAAATCAATTGCCCCTCTCACCAAACGGTAGCTCTCTGTTAAAGATTATTACTTTTACTATTTCTTTTCATAGCATTTAAATTAGGTTTTATTGTTGATTTAAATAATAAAGCTATTTTCTTAATATGTCAATATATTTTTTATTTTTTAGTTTATTTTTGATTAACAATAATCAACTGGACAAAACCATGAATGTATTATAGGATTAAAATGAAAATCAAAAAAGGAGCAATATAATGAAAAAAAAATCTTTGAAATCTAAATTTATAATAGGATTTATTATTTTTATATCTATTTTAGCATTATCGTTTTTTATTTATGTAAGTTCTTACTATAAATCAGAATCATACGCATTAGAATGTTTAAAGTCGGATTCTAATGTAAAAATTGATGTTAAAGATAACGGAGACATTTTATTTGAACCTAAATCAAATAAAAAGCAAACAGGATTTATTTTTTATCCAGGTGCTAAAGTAGAATCAAGCGCATATTCACCTATGGCAAAAGAAATAGCATCTAATGGATATACTGTTGTAATAGCTAAAATGAACTTTAACTTAGCTATTTTATCACCTAACAAAGCTGATGATATAACAAATGAATATAAAGAGATTAGTTCATGGGCTATAGGAGGCCACTCGTTAGGTGGTGTTATGGCATCTGATTATGCATTAAAAGATAATAAAATAAAAGGATTGGTTTTATTAGCATCATATCCTCAAGATAAGAAAGATTTTACTAACAGAGATATAAAAGTGCTATCTCTATGGGGGAGCAATGACAAAGTTGCGGATTTAAATAAGGTAAGAGGAGCAAAAAACGTAATGCCAGCTAATTCAAAATTTATTGAAATTAAAGGAGGAAATCATGGTGGATTTGGTGATTATGGTAGCCAAAAGGGTGATGGAGAAGCTTCTATAGACAACAAGGAGCAAATAAATTATACGTCTAATGAAATTATAAAACTTTTAGAATCTATAAAATAAAAAGGCGAATTTAATTTAAAACTAAATAAAATTTAAAAGTAACCGTATTAATTATATACGGTTATTTTTTATTATGATAATAGATAAATAAAATATATAATAAGGAGATTTAGGATGGATGTAGGTCAATTAGTTACAATTAAACTTTTAAATGCATTAAATAATGCTAATACAAATAATAAAAGTCAATTTAATAGCAATTTTGATTTATTTGATTTAATTTTAGAAAATGCAATAGGCAATGTTCCAATAAACAATTGTAATTGTAATTGTCATTGTGATAATAATCATAGTGAAAACAGTTTAGATTCATTAGAAACTTTGCAAAGCACTATGAATAACAATAAGATTAATAATTACAATAAAACTGATAATGAAATTAATTCAAAAAATTTATCGTTAAATTCAGCTGAATCTATAAAGCCAAACAATATAAGTTCATCAGGTAATATGGATAAAGCTGTTTCATTAATAGAAAGCAAGATTGGGAATAAATATGTATGGGGTGCAACAGGTCCAAATTCTTTTGATTGTTCTGGGTTAGTTCAGTATGTATATAAAAATGCATTAGGAAAGGACATTCCAAGAACTTCATATGAACAAAGTAAATTTGGAAAAGCAGTAGATAAAAAAGATTTACAAGTAGGAGATTTAGTGTTTTTTGACACAATGGGTAAAGGTAGAGTTAGTCATGTAGGAATGTACGTTGGCAATAATGAATTTGTACATGCTGCTAATGAAAAGGCTGGAATTAAAAAATCAAAATTAACTGGATATTATGAGACTCATTATAAAGGTGCTAGAAGACCGTAATATATAGGATTGTATCGCTTTATAATTTAACTGATAAAATAAATAAAAGACATATAAAGATAAGCATATAAACTTTAATATAAAGATTTATTATGCTTATTTTTATATCTTGATTTTTTGATATAAATATATTGATTTAAAACAGAACATAAGATAAACTTATTAGTTGGAAATATAAGGAGAAAGGGTGATAATAATAAAAACAAATAGCATTACATTTAAGCTATTCTTATTAATATTTGTTTTAATTGTATTTATAACAGGAATTATTAGCGCTTGGGTTGTAAACGATAGCAATAAGATTGTTCAAGAGGAAATTCAATCTATGAGAAGTCAAGTACTAGATGAAGTAGCCAATAATATTTCTATATTACTTTCAAACGTAGAGAGTATAGGGAATAACATTGTTGCAGATAGCGAGCTAATAGATATATTGTCTAAACCTAAAGAAAACCTTTATATAGACAATACGATGAATAAGCAAAATTATGATTATGTAGAAGGGTTATTGATGGACCAGGTTTTTAAGTACGGAAAATTTAACATGAAGCCAGAATTATATATAGTTGGAGAAAATGGTTTAAGTTATGGAACTTACTCCAAAAACAAATATAATTTAGAAAACATAAAAAATGAAGATTGGTATGAAAAAATAATAAAGGCAAATGGAAATACGGTTCTTATAAATACGTATAGAGATGGAAATGGTATTGGGCCATACAAAAATATATTAAAGATGGGTAGAGTTATAAAAGATTTAATAACAAATGAAACCTTAGGAATTCTAATAATAGATATAAGTGAAACAATGCTGTATGATAGATATTCAGATCTTTTAGATAAAGGAACTTCAATTTATATAGTAGATTCCACAGATAAGATAATTTCAAGTAAAGATAAAAGATTAATAGGAAGTAAATATAAAACAAATAAAAATTCGTATAATATGAATTTAAGTAATATAGAAATTATATCTAATATAGATTCATATGGGTGGAAAATAATTCAAGTAATACCTTCGAATATAATGTCACAAGTATCTAATAAAATAGCTCAAAGGACACATTATATAGTTGCATTAATAAGCATTCCAGCTCTAATAATTACTTATAAAATATCAGTTTGGATAACAAAACCTATTTTAAAAATAAAGGATAAGATGGAAGCCGTTATGAAAGGTGATTTAGAAGTAGAAGTTGAGGTTGATCGTGATGATGAAATCGGACAACTTCAGAGGTCTTTTAATAGCATGGTAAAACGGTTACATACATCAATAGAAAATATTAAAATGTATGAAAAACAAAAAAGAGTAGCAGAGTTAAGTTTTTTACAAGCTCAAATAAATCCTCATTTTCTATACAATACATTAAGCGGAATAAGGTTTTTAGTTTCAATGGATAAAACAGAAATAGCAGAAGAGATGTTATATAGATTTACAAAATTACTTAGGAGCATTTTACCTAGAGCAAGTGAAATGATTACTTTAGAAGATGAATTAGGAAATATAAAAAATTATGTAGAGCTTCAAAAAATGAGATATCCAAATTGTTTTGAAGTTGATTATGAATTTGATGAAAAAATAAAAAAATACAAAATACCATCTTTTATTTTACAACCTATTGTAGAGAATGCAATTTTATACAGTATGGAAAAGGAAAATAATAAAGGGTGTATACATATAAAAGGATATAAAATTAAAGATGGTACACGGATAATAATAGAAGATAATGGAATAGGAATGTCTAAGGATAAATTAGACCATGTACTAAATAAAGAAGCTAGTATAAACAGTGTTGGAGTTATTAATGTACATGAGAGAATACAATTAAATTATGGGCAAAATTATGGATTGAAAATTGAGAGTTTAGAAGGTAAAGGAACAAAAATTACTTTTATACTGCCAAATTAGGAGGTAAATATGTTGGATATAATAGTGGTAGAAGATGAAGGACCTATAAGAGATTGGATAGCGTACACTATTTCAAAAATTTCTAATGAATTTAATGTTTTAGCTAGTGTAACGAATGGAAAAGAAGCATATGAACTAGCAGTGAAATTGAAGCCAAAATTAATTATAAGTGACATAAAAATGCCTATAATGGGAGGAATAGAGCTTACTAAAAAAGTTAAGGAGATTTTTCCAGATATTTATGTCATATTACTTACAAATTATGCTGAATTTTCATATGCAAAAGAAGCTATAAGTTGTGGTGTTTATGAATACTTAGTAAAATCAGATATTAGACAAAAAGAACTAAAAGAAATTTTAGAAAAAATTTCTTTTAATATAAAAGAAACAGAGAAAAATGTTAAAAGTTCGTTATGTAAAGAAAGTAGCTTATCAGAAGCTAAAAATAACTATTCAAAAGCTATAAAAAAATCAATAGAGTATATACATAAAAATTATAAAAAACATATATATCTACAAGAGATATCAAACTATGTATATTTATCGCATGAATACTTTTCAAGACTGTTTAAAGAGGAGGTTGGAGAAAATTTCACTTCCTATCTTACTAATTATAGAATGAAAAAGGCTGAAAAACTAATAAGGAATACAGATATGAAAATTTCTCAAATTGCGTTAGAGGTGGGATATACAAATCCAAGTTATTTTTCAAGAAGTTATAAAAAATATAAAGGAATTTCTCCAGAAGAAGATAGGTAAGTAAAAAAATAAAGTATATCTATGTCAATATATTGCGAAAAATGTCAAAATATTTAGGCATAGATATATGAATATGCACAAAAACATCAAAATTTTAAAACTATATATCAATAGGGTTTATGGAGTGAAAACGTTTTATAGAATATAATGTTATTAAAGCAGAAGGGAATAATTAATAAATGAGATTAAATTATAAAAAACTTGCTATACTAACTGGTTTAATATTAATTATGATAATTGCTTACAATCAAGAAGGTGAAGAAACTAAACTAGAAGTTAAACACGATGAGGGTACAAAAATAGCAATTATTTTTAATGAAGCTGGTTTAGGAGATAAAGCTTTTAATGATTTATGTTATGATGGGGTATTAAGAGCTCAAGAAGATTTAGGAATTGAGTTTGATTATGCTCAATCAAAAAGCAAAAATGATTATGAAAAATTTGCTCGGGAATATGCTAAGGTTAAAGACTACGATTTGATTATTTCTGTTGGAGGAGAACAAGAAAGTGCTGTGAAAAAAGTTTCAAAACAGTTTCCAGAACAAAAATTTACTATAATAGATTCTAAATTAGAACTACCAAACGTAAGTTCTATAAACACGAAATGGGAACAGCAAACATTCTTAAATGGAGTTATTGCAGGACTGGAACTTTCTACAAATAAAAATAAATCAGTTGGAATTATACTAGGAAAAGATTTTGAGCATTTAAATGAAGGAGCTATTGGTTTTGAAGCTGGAGTTAAATATGTAAACCCTGATGCAACTGTTATGAAATCTATAGTTGGAGATTTTTCTGATCCTGCTAAAGCAAGAGAAATTGCACTTTCTATGTATAATAAAGGTGCAATTTATATTCAACAATTATCAGGTCAATCTGGACTAGGTGTATTTTTAGCTGCAAAGCAAGTTAATAAATATGCATTTGGGGTAGATGGAAATCAAAATTCTTTTGCTCCGGATAACATAGTGGCAACTGCTATAAGGTATGCTAATGATATTATTTATCAAGAAATAAAAAATATAAATAATAATTCATGGAATTCAGGAGTACACAAAATTGGCCTTAAGGAAAACGTTATTGACTGTGTTAGAGAAGGATCAAACGTTAAACTAAAAAGAAGTACAATTGAAAATGTTGAAAAAATTAAAAAAGATATAATAAATGAAAATATAGTAATACCTAAGACTTCTGAAGAATTAAATGCATGGATTAAAGTAAATAATTACAAAATAAATAGATAAGGGGATATTAAAATGAGAGTATACGATATCATATCTAAAAAAAGAGATAAAAAAGAACTATCTAAAGAAGAAATAGAGTTTTTTATAGAAAGATACACTAATGGGGAAATTCCTGATTATCAAGCATCAGCGTTATTAATGGCAATATATTTAAATGGATTCACTAAAGAGGAAACAGCAAATCTTACTATGGCTATGGTTAACTCAGGAGATGTAGTAGATTTAAGTATGATAGAAGGCATTAAATTAGATAAGCATAGTACTGGAGGAGTTGGAGATAAGACATCTCTAATATTGGTTCCTATGGTTTGTGCAGCTGGAGGAAAGGTTGCAAAGCTATCAGGTAGAGGGCTTGGGCATACTGGAGGAACATTAGATAAATTAGAATCTATACCTGGATTTAATATATCTGTTGAAGAAGATAAATTTAAAGATATGGTTAAACATGCAGGGTTAGTTATAGCTGGACAAACTCAAAATCTAGTCCCAGCAGATAAAAAAATATATGCCCTAAGAGATGTTACAGCAACTGTTGATAGTATACCTTTAATAGCTGCAAGTATAATGAGTAAAAAGATTGCCTCAGGATCAGATGCTATATTACTAGATGTTAAGTATGGTGAAGGTGCATTTATGAAGACTGCAGAAGATGCGAAAGAACTAGCTACAGCTATGGTAAACATAGGAAATAGTCTAGGAAGAAAAACATCTGCAGCTATAACACTAAATGGTGAGCCTTTAGGATATGCAATAGGAAATGCACTTGAGTTAAAAGAAGTCATCGAAGTTTTAAAAGGTGAAGGACCTGATGATCTAAGAGAACTATGTTTACAATTAGGTGCTCAAATGTTAAAAATAGGAGATATAGAACAGGATGTTAAAAAAGGAAGAGAAAAACTTGAAAATGTATTAAAAGATGGTTCAGCTCTTAAAAAGCTAAGAGAATTAGCAACTCTTCAAGGAGGAGACCCAAAAGTTATAGAGAATCCTGAATTATTTGAAATATCACCATTAGCTTATCAAGTAAAAGCAACTAAAGAAGGTTATGTATACGACTTAAATGCAGAAAAAGTAGGTATATCATCATTACTTACAGGTGCAGGTAGACATACAAAAGATGATGAATTAGATTACGGAGCAGGAATAATACTTGAAAAGAAAATGGGAGATTACGTAAAGGTAGGAGATGTTTTAGCAACTTTATATTCAAGTGATGAAGGGAAATTTAAAAAGGCTGAGGAACAATTACAAGACGCTTATGATATAAAAAGTGAAAAACCAGTAAAATGTTTTATAATACATGAAATAATAGAATAATATACAATGAAAAAATAAAAGGATATTAAAATTTATATATTGAGAAAACATTTTAAAAATAAACTAAAAAGTGAGGTATATATTATGAACAACTTATATGAAAAAATAACAGAAAGTGCAAACTATATAAAATCTAAGATAGATGTAAATCCAACTATAGGTCTTATATTGGGATCAGGACTAGGAGTTTTAGGAGATGAAATAGAAAATCCTGTGATAATAAGTTACGATGAAATACCAAACTTTCCTGTTTCAACAGTTGAAGGACATAAAGGTCAACTTGTAATAGGTAAATTAGAAGGAAAATATGTTGTAGCTATGCAAGGAAGATTTCATTTTTATGAAGGGTATAAAATGCAAGAAACAACTTTCCCTGTAAGAGTTATGAAAGCCCTTGGAGTAGAAACTGTATTTGTGACAAATGCAGCAGGAGGAGCTAATAAAGAATACAAACCTGGAGATTTAATGATTATAAAAGATCACTTAAATTTAGGTGGTAATAATCCTTTAATAGGTAAAAATGATGATAGATTAGGAGTAAGATTCCCGGATATGTCGACTGCATATACTCCAAAGTACATAAAATTAGCTAAAGAATGTGCAAAAAATTTAAATATTGATATAAAAGAAGGTGTATATGCATTCTTTACAGGACCAACATATGAAACACCTGCTGAAATAAAAATGGCTCAAATATTAGGAGCTGATGCAGTTGGAATGTCAACAGTACCAGAAGTAATAGTAGCATCTCATAGCAATTTAAATGTTATAGGAATATCTTGCATAACTAATATGGCAGCAGGAATACTTAATCAACCTTTAAATCATGAAGAAGTAATAGAAACTACTCAAAGAGTAAAAGAACAATTCTTAAATCTAGTAAAAAGTATAGTTAGTGCAATATAATTAAATCAATATTAAAAACTAACATATTATTTATAAGAAGATATTAAAATTTATATGGATTTTAATATCTTCTAACTCAAAAAACAGCAGTTAGTAAATTTATCATATAGAAAAACGAGGACGATTAAAATGAGAATAGTGTTAAATATAATAGGAATAGCTCTTTTATTAGGAGGATTATATCTTGTATCCCCAAATAAAAAAGATATTAACAAAAAAATGATATTAAAAGCTTTAGGTATTCAAATAGTTTTAGCATTTTTATTATTAAAGTTTCCTCTGGGAAGAATTGCAATAGAGAAAATGTCCGATTTTGTAACACAAGTACTAGGTTATGGATCAAGAGGTCTTGGATTTGTATTTGGACCTTTAGCAGATGCAGGGGCACCAACAGGTATGATATTTGGTATTCAAGTTTTAGGAAATATAATATTTATATCAGCACTTGTAGCAGCACTTTATTATATAGGTCTTATAGGGTTCGTTGTTAAGCTTATAGGAGGAGCAATAGAAAAAGTACTAGGAACAAGTAAGGTAGAAAGTTTCGTAGCAGTTGCAAATATGTTTTTAGGACAAACAGAGTCTCCTATACTTGTAAGTAAATACTTATCTGGTATGACTGAAAGTGAAATAATGTTAGTTCTAATATCAGGAATGGGTAGTATGTCTGCTACTGTTCTTGGTGGTTATGCAGGACTTGGAATACCAATGCAATACTTATTAATAGGAGGAGCGTTAGTTCCAATAGGAAGTATAATAATATCTAAAATAATACTTCCAGAAAAGGTATATGAAGTTGCTAAAGTAAGTAGTGAAACATTAGAAAGTAAAAATGAAACAGATAGCATTGCTATTTTAGAATGTGCAGCAACATCAATAAACAGTAATGAGGTAACTATAGATAATAAAGGTAATAATAGTAATATAATGGAAGCTATATCTCAAGGAGCTACTGATGGAATGCATATGGCTCTTGGAATAGGAGCGTCATTAATAGCTATAATAGCTTTAGTTGCACTAGTTAATGGAGGGCTTTCAATAGTAGGGTTATCATTAGAAGGGATATTATCTTACGTATTTGCACCAATAGGATTTTTCATGGGAATACCAAAAGAAAGTATGTTAACAGCAGGACAATTATTAGGAAGTAAGTTAGCATTAAATGAATTTGTTGCTTTTGGACAATTAGGACAAATATTAAATACTCTTGATTATAGAACAGGATTAATGATGGCAATATCTTTAACAGGTTTTGCAAATATATCTAGTATGGGAATATGTATATCAGGGATATCAGTATTCTGTCCTGAGAAAAGAGGACAACTAGCAGAATTAGCATTTAAAGGAATGATAGGTGGATTCTGTGTAAGTGTCTTAAGTTCATTAATAGTAGGAGCAATTGTTGCTTTATAAAATAAAAAGGAGACATAAAAATGAAAATATTTATTGATACAGCTAATATAAATGAAATAAAAGAAGTAAATACTTGGGGGATAATAGATGGGGTAACAACAAATCCATCTCTTATAGCAAAAGAAGGTAGAGATCTTCAAGAAGTTATAAATGAAATATGTAATATAGTAGATGGGCCTATAAGTGCAGAAGTAATAAGCTTAGAATCTGATAAGATGGTTGAAGAAGCTATGGAATTAGTAAAATTACATAAAAACATAGTTATAAAAATACCTATGTGCATCGAAGGATTAAAGGCAGTTAAGCTATTAACTGAAAAAGGAATAAAAACTAATGTTACTTTAATATTTTCATCACAACAAGCATTACTTGCAGCTAAAGCAGGAGCAACTTATGTAAGTCCATTTGTAGGAAGACTTGATGATATAGGAAATACAGGTGCAGAGCTTATAAACGATATATCAAATATATTCGGAGTTCATAATATACAAACAGAAATAATAGCAGCAAGTATAAGAAATCCAATACATGTATCAGAATGTGCTATGGCAGGATCTGATATAGCAACAATACCATTTAAGGTTTTAGAGCAAATGGCTAAGCATCCTTTAACTGATATAGGAATAGCTAAATTTTTAAGTGACTATGAAAATCAAGGAAAATAATAGTTACATAAAATTTATATAAATGTTGAAACAAAAAAATATAATTATATTTACAGCAAATTTAAGAAAGACTCCTATTATAGGAGTCTTTTTACATATTGAAATTTTTATTAAAACTATAAAAGAATCTGTTGGATTATTTTTAAGAAGATACTATTAAATATGAATGATTAATAAACTCAACTTAATTATACTTGTTCGATTATATAGAATTATAAGATCTTGTATTATATTCTTAATTACGTACATCCTATTTTATGAACACAATAAATGAAAGGATGTATTCTATGAATAAACCAATAAACCAAAATGCAAAACAAGCCTTAAATATGTTTAAAATGGAAATTGCTAATGAACTGGGGTACAACTATAATCCAGTTAGTGATAAAATTGAAAGTAATGCAGCTCAAAACACGATAGAAGGAATATCTAAGAATGTTCTTGCTGGAGAGGAAGTTGGAGGAGCTATGACTAAATCACTGGTTTCTAAAGGTGAAGAAATTCTTTTACAAAATTATAACAATAAATAAATATTTTTTAAACTTATATTATATTTAAAAAATCCAATAGGTAAACCTACTGGATTTTTTAAATATAATATAAGTTATTATCTAATGATTATTGAAATCTAATATTAATAAAATTAGAATAGTAACTCTTTTTAATTTTAAAAAAATGGACAATATATATAAAACAATTAATATATAGAGGTGATAAAAATGTTTAGTCCTAAAAGAGTTATATTTGAGAAAGGAGCCATAGACACATATATTGGGAATAAAATTTTTAATATAGTAAAAGACAATAAAAATATAGAAATTATACAGTTATCATCAAATAGGGTAAAGAGCAACATTCCAGGAGAAAATTTATATGAACAATATAGATCAGGAAAAGAAACTTTAGTAGTTGGGAAAAGAAGTAGTTTGAAGTTTCAGACTTGCAAACCTTCAGCACACTATCAATTACCTATTGTAAGTGGATGTATAGGCAGATGTGAATACTGTTATTTAAACACACAGTTAGGAGACAAACCATTTGTGAAAGTTTTTGTAAACATAGATGATGTATTAAAGCAGACTAAAAAATATATAAATGAAAGAGAACCAGATATAACTATATTTGAAGGAGCTGCAACTTCAGATCCAGTTCCACTAGAACCATATACAAACTCATTGAAAAATACAATAGAGTTCTTTGGAAAAGAAAGCAAAGGAAGATTTAGGTTTGTAACTAAATACAGTGATATAGATAGCCTTTTGGATATAAAACACAATAATCATACTGAAATAAGATTTAGTATAAATACACCTAAAGTAATAGATACTTATGAACATTTTACAGCATCTTCTAACAAAAGAATTGAAGCTGCTGTAAAAGCTGCTAATGCTGGGTATCAAATAGGATTTATAATTGCTCCGGTTTTTTTATATGAAAACTGGAAAGAAGATTACAGAAAATTAATAAAGTATATAAAAGATACATTACCACAAAAATTCCACGCAAAACTTACATTTGAAGTTATTTCACATAGATATACATCAAAGGCAAAAAACAGAATAATAGAGATTTTCCCAGAAACAACTCTTCCAATGAATGATGGGAATAGAAATTTTAAATATGGCCAGTTTGGATATGGTAAATATGTTTATACAAAAGAACAACTATCAGAAATGAAAGAGTTCTTTAAAGAAGAGCTTTTAAAAGAATTTCCAGAAAGTGAAGTGAAATATATAATATAATGTTTTTTAAGTAAAATATCCTTAACACAAATAACTGTTTTAAGGATATTTTACTTATGATTAAGATATAAAAAATATATGTGCAATAAAAAACAAGAATCCGACAATGTTGTTTATTCCTAATATTATAGATAAAAACACCAATATTGATTGATCTCTATTTTTGTCAATTGCAATAAATCCTAAAATACAATTTATTACTCCAAGAGCAAATATAATGAATGATAGTGTTATATAAAATGGACTTTTTATTATGAAATTAAAACCAGAGTAAACGAAGTTCCAAGAAATTAAAGACCTAACTATAAATAAGAAGATAGTTAATATCATAATTAATACAGAGTATAAGCCTAATTTAGTTCTTGGTAAAAATTTTATTTTCATTTTAGGATCCTCCTCACCAGGTAGTAGATTAAAAATAACTTATGTCTAATAGAAGTTTAGTATATATGTATAAAATTAGAAAACAAACACTATTCTTAATTAGATTATAATACGGATTTATAGAAATTTAAATTATAAATAAAAATAAATATAATAATAAAAATACAAGTTCCTAGTAGGTATTAATAAATAAATTCATTTTTTTTATTTTATACATAAATATTGCATAAATTTTCTAATTATAATATAATAT
>NZ_JAKEDR010000076.1 GCF_023653455.1 Paraclostridium ghonii | reverse complement strand
AACCAAATATTAACCTATCGGTTTATTAATCTCTTCGAGAATAATTTTTATCATATCTAATTAACAGAACCTAAAATAAATATAATTACTATTATATAGAAAAAGAGTAGCATAAGCTACTCTTTATTATATCCCTTCTTCACAAAACTCTATCATTTTATTTTTAGGTTTTATACTATTCATTCCCGTTTCTTTTATCAAGTCAATATCTAGTTCACAGTCCAATGATATCATCATAACCGATTCAACTAACATAGGTAAGTTTGTTCCACAAAACACTTCTATATCTCTATTTTCTAGTGCTAACTCACTACTGATTTTATGTGGAGTTCCACCTCCTAGATCTGTGAACATATATATTTTTTTATCTAAACAACTTTTAACTAAATACTTTATCTCTTCTTTTAATTTTTCTGGAGTTTTATCTTCTGTAAAGTCAACTACTTTTATAAATTCATAATCCCCTACTATTAAATTCAAACTACTTTTTAACCCTGATGCAAACTTGCCATGCCCCGTTATTATAATCAATTTTACTTCCCCCTAAAATATTCCTATATAAGCACCTAATATACCTATAGCTACCATTATTAATATATTTATAAGTGGACTTACATTTTTCTTTACTAATCCATACATACCAAATGTTAATCCAAGAGGTAAAATTTTAGGCATTATTCCATCTAGTATCTCTTGAACTTTTAAAGTTGTTTCTCCTATAGGAATTTCTGTTACTATATTTATATTTACATAAGAAGCTATAAGTGCACCTACAACTATCATCCCTAATATAGTTGCAGCTCTTGTAAATTCCTTTGCACTTTTAGTAAGCTTTGTTATACCTTCTACCCCAGCTTTATAAGACCAATGCATTAGCCCAAATCTTAAGCCTAAATGAACTATATTAAACATTAATAAAAATACTATAGGCCCTGCTATACTTCCTTGAAGTGATAAATTTGCTCCAACACCTGCTGCAATTGGAAGTAGTGTAAACCAGAAAATAGCATCCCCTATTCCTCCTAAAGGCCCCATAGCTGCAACTCTTAAAGATCTGATAGTTTGAACATCTGATTTTTTTTGTTCCAATGATAGTATAATCCCCATAACAAATGTGATTAAAAATGGATGGCAATTGAAAAACTCTAAGTTATGTTTCATAGAAGTTGATAAATCATCTTTGTTTTTGTGTACTTTTTTAAGTCCTGGTAAAATTGAGTATAACCATCCTCCTGCTTGCATTCTTTCATAGTTAAATGATGCTTGTAAAAACATAGATCTAAAAGCCATCTTATTTAATGTTTTTTTATCAAGTGTTTCACCTTCTGTTTTATCTATATATTCAGTATGAATTATTGGTTTTTGTTCTATATTAGATGCCATCACTCATACCTCCTCCAACATTTTTAGTTTTCATGCTAATATTAAAGTCGTATATAGCTACTACTAATCCTACTATAGCTAGTGCTAAAAGTGGTAATTTCAAGTATGCAACTAATACAAATCCTAGCATCATAAATATAGAGTACTCCTTGCTTAACATAACCTTAAGCAGCATTGCAAATCCTAGTGCAGGCATCATCTTTCCAGCTGCTGTTAGTCCAGTCCAAACTTGTTTAGGTAAAAATCTTGTTAATGTGTCTCCTATTGCTTGACCTGATAGTAGCCCTGCTAAAACAATTAAAGCAAATGATATTCCTAGTATTCCCATTGCCATATAGTTTACCCTGTCTATTCCTTTTGGATTAGCTTCATTAGCTGCTTTGTCGCATAACCCCATTAGAGGAGACATTACTGTAAATAGTGCAGTTACTGCATATTGACCTAATAATGCAAAGGGTATTGCAAGTGGTAATGCTGCACTTGTATCTAGTCCTGATGTAATTGCAAATACAGTAGCCATAATTCCCCCTATAACTGCATTTGGAGGTTGTGCTCCTCCAACTGGCATAGCTCCTATCATCATAAGCTCATATGATCCTCCAACTATAAGCCCTGTGTTTAAATCCCCCATTATGGCTCCTACTATCGGCCCCATAACTATTGGTCTATATAAAGACTCTAAAAAGTTAAATTGGTCAATAGCAGCTATAAATGTTACAATTAATATTAAAATAATCTGTATAAAACCTAATTCCATAACCTTACTCCTTCCCTATTTAAATAATTCTTCAATACTTTCAGCTGATTCGCTTGGAACTCTTCTGATTTCTAGCTCTATTCCTAATTTTCTAAGTTTTTTGAAGGACTCTATGTCATTATCATCTACGCAGACAGCTTTCGAAACTTGTCTTTTACCTTCAGCCATGTGCATATTACCTATATTCACCTTTTTTATAGGAACTCCACCTTCAATAAGCTTTAAAACATCTTGTGGAGTTTCACAGATTATAGCAATATGTTGAGACTCACTTGCTTTATGTATGATATTTATTGTCTTCTCTATTGAAAAGTATCTTGTTTGGGCAAAACTTGGAGCTGCCATATCCATAAGCCCCTGTCTAAATTCATCTTTTGCAACCTCATCATTTGCCACTAACAGTAAGTTTGCTCCTACGCTAGAAGACCACATAGTTGCTACTTGCCCATGAATAAGTCTATTATCAATTCTTGTTAAAACTATATTTGGCATAAATATCCTCCTTTTAAGTTTTATACTCTCTCTTAATCGTATGTATATAAACTCGTCCTTTATTATTAATTTTTTCTTTTTATATAATTTCATTTATAACGTCTACTTTAATAAAAATAAAAATCAACATACATATAATTTTTTTAATATTAAAAAAGACTGTAACATTTTAGTCACAGCCCTTTTAATATATTTTTATTAAAATTTTATTTTAAAAATGCAGCCCCTATAATCCCAGCATCAGCTCCTAGTACAGCTATATTGATATCTGCAAATTTTTCATTTTTAAAAACTATATACTTTCTAACTAATTCATCTAGTCCATCTAAAATTATATCTCCAGCCCTTGATACTCCTCCACCTAAAGATATTACTTCTGGGTCTAAAGTATTTATCATTCCTGCAATGGCTTTCGCTAAATATTTTTTAAATCTATTTATAGTTTCAATTGCAACTCTATCATTTAATCTGTATGCGTCAAATACATTTTTAGCATTTATATTATCAATATTATTTCCCGCCAACTCTAATATTTTACTAGATTTGCCTTCTTCTATTAATTTTTTAGCATATTTTATAATAGCTGTAGCTGAGCAAAAAGTTTCCAAACATCCATTGTTCCCACAATTACAATCATAGTCATTGGTGTCTATAATAACATGACCTATTTCAGATCCCATCTTATGAGCTCCATTAAAAACTTTTCCATTTATTATTATTCCTCCACCTACACCAGTTCCTAAAGTGTACATAACTCCCACATTACAACCTTCCATACTTCCAACCTTAGCTTCTGCTAAAGCTGCAACAGTTGCATCATTTTCAGCATACACATTAACTTCTGGAAATTTAGATTTTAAAATCTTAATAAAATCTTCTTCTTTCCACCCTAAATTTACACAAGTAACTTGACCTTCTTTATTTATAAATCCAGGAATTCCACACCCAATTGAATTAACCTCAGAAAATTCTATATCGTTTTCCTTTAACATGTTTCTTACTAGTTGGTTGATATCTTCCATAATTTTTGCAAACCCACCGAAAACATCAGTTGAACATTCTTTTCTAAAAAGTATTTTCCCATTATTGTCTACTGCACCAGCTTGTACACCTGTACCACCTATATCTACACCTATATAGTACATACTTATCTCCCCTTATTTTATAATTAAGTTATATTTATAATTTCATTATACAATCAATCTTAATTATTTAAAATATCTTTTTTAAAAATAATAGTAGAAGATTACTCTCCTACTATTCCTATATATGGTAAGTTTCTGTATTTCTCTGCATAATCTATTCCATATCCAACTATAAATTTGTCTTCTATAACAAATCCTACATAATCAACATGCATATCAACTTTTCTTCTTTGTGGCTTATCTAATAATGTACATAGCTTTAAAGCTTTTGGATTTCTAGTTTTTAATGCTGCCACTAAGTTGCTTAAAGTTAGTCCACTATCTATTATATCCTCAACTATTAAAACATTTTTTCCTTCTATATCTACATCTAAATCTTTTATTATTTTAACTGTTCCTGAAGATTCAGTTGAATTCCCATAACTTGATACACTCATAAAGTCTATATTAACGTCTAAATCTATATTTCTTATTAAGTCAGCAACAAATACACTTGCTCCTTTAAGTATTCCTACTACTAATAATTCTTGTCCTTTAAAATCTTTTTCTATTTGTTTTCCAAGTTCTTTAACTTTACTTAGTATCTCTTCTTCACTTATCATTACACCTGTAACTTTATACATAAATGTGCCTCCAATTTGCCGTATATTAATATATACCATTATAACATATCTTTTTGTCTTTTTTGAATATTTTTTTATTTTTTTTAATAATAATTCGTGTTTATATATTATATCTCTTTATAAATTTCATATATTTTTATTTTTTGTGTATTAGTTATATATTATATGCAAATTATTATATATAATTATTATTGTAATCAATATTTTAGGAGGATTATTAAAATGAGTACAAATCATGGTGCTAACTTATATGATTTATCAAATAAATTAGGTTTCGATAAAAATGAATTAAAAGATTTTAGTTCAAATATAAATCCTTTAGGATCTTCTAGTTTAGGTAAAAAAGCTATTATAGATAATATAGATATGGTGTCTATATACCCTGATCCAAACTACTATAATCTTAAAAAATCAATATCTGATTATTGCAATTGCGATATTGAAAATATAGTATTAGGAAGTGGTGCAACTGAACTTATTTCATCATTTATAGAAATAGCAAATCCTAAAAAAGCAGTTTTATTGTCTCCATCATATTCTGAATATGAAAAAGAATTAAACAAAATAAATTGTAAAATATACAAGTATTTTTCAAAAAGAGAAAATAAATTTAAAGTAAATGTAAATGAATTTATAAATTACATAAATACAAACAAATGTGACATAGTTATAATTTGTAATCCAAACAATCCTACTGGATTTGCTTTTACTAAAGATGAAATAAAAATAATTCTTAAAAATACAAATGCTTTTTTAATGGTTGATGAAACATATATTGAATTTACAGATACAAATACTTACTCTTCTACACACTTAGTAAATAATTTCAATAAATTGTTTGTTATAAGGGGTACTTCTAAATTTTTTGGAACTCCTGGTATAAGACTTGGTTATGGACTTACATGTAATACACAAATAAAAGACGAGATTTCAAATCATATAGACCTTTGGAATATAAATATACTAGCTTCTATAATGGGTGAGGTTATGTTTAATGATTTAGACTTTATAAATACATCTAGCACGACATTAAAATCCGAAAGAGAGTTTATCTTAAATGAACTTTCTTCAATTGATGACTTAGAAGTCTATCACAGTGATGGTAACTTTATTCTAAGCGAAATTAAATCTAAAAAAATAACTGCCTTAGAACTAAGAGAGTCTCTAATAGAAAAAAAAATTATAATAAGAGATTGCAAATCCTTTGAAGGTTTAGATGAATACTTCTTTAGAGTTTGTACTTTAAATCATGATGATAACAGTTTATTAATAGAATCTTTAAAAAATATATTTAAAAATGAAGAGTAGCCCTCTACTCTTCATCTTTTATTGAAAAAGCTACTCCTTCAATTATATTAGGGTCGTAGCTTTCTCTTTTTATTTTTTTATATTTTTCTATTTCTTCACTTACTATTCCTAAACTCCAGAAAAGTATAAATAAATCATCTATAAACCCAAATGCTCCAGTCATCATCTCTGGTATAAAATCTATTCCTGATACAAGGTATATTAATGCTATAAAGATTACAAACATAACCTTTGATTTACTTATTATATTGACTTCTTTATCTGTAAATAAATCTGGTAATTTAAATAAGTTAACGATAAACATTATACCAAACTTTGCATCTTTAAATCTTACTAAACTTTTTTTCAATATATCTAAAAATATATCTATAATTCTCATTAAAAACTTCATATTTATCACCCCTAAAGTTATAACTTAAAACTATTATAACCGATGAGGAAGTTTTCTTAAACCTAAAATTTTTACAATAAGTTTATTCCAAATTGCTTACATCTTTTTATCATGTCCTTAGGCCATATTCCAACCTGAACCTCACCTATATGAGCCTTATTTAAAAAGTACATACAAATTCTTGATTGCCCAATTCCCCCACCTATAGTGTATGGTAGTTCTCCTTTTAATAAAGCTTTATGATAATCTAGATCTTTTCTATCTTCACATTCAGATAACTTTAATTGCTTTTCTAAGCTTTTTTCATCTACTCTAATTCCCATAGATGAAAGTTCTATAGCATTATCTAATACAGGGTTATAAAAAAGTATATCTCCATTTAGTTCCCAATCATCATAATCTGGACTTCTTCCATCATGTTTATCTCCAGTAGACAATACTTTTCCTATTTGCATTAAAAATACTGCACCTTTTTCTTTTACAATCTTATCTTCTCTTTCTTTTGGTGTTAAGTCAGGATACATATCCAAAAGTTCCTGAGATGTTATAAATGTAATTTCTTCTGGTAAAGTTTTTTGTATTTCTGGGTATATCTTACTTACATGTTCTTCAGTTTCTTTAAAAACTAAATATATTTTTCTTACTATCTCTTTTAATTTATCTATATTTCTTTCTTTTTTAGCTATTATTAATTCCCAATCCCACTGATCAACATATATAGAATGAATATTGTCTAATTCTTCATCCTTTCTAATAGCATTCATGTCTGTATATAGCCCTTTTCCACATGAGAATCCATATTTTTTCAAGGCCATTCTTTTCCATTTAGCTAAAGAATGTACTATTTCTGCATTTTTCTTTATATCTGGAACTTCAAAGCTTACAGCTTTTTCAGTACCATTTAAGTTATCGTTTGTTCCTGTCTCCGGTAAAACAAACAGTGGTGATGATACTCTTGTAAGTTTTAATGTTTCTCCTAATCTGCTTTCGAAAAAATCTTTTAAGTCTTTTATAGCTTGTTGCGTTTGAATAACTTCTAATCTCGATTTATATCCTTTTGGTATTATTAAACTCATATTAATACTCTCCTTTTATTTTTATATTTTATTTTTAGAGAGTATGACGTCATACATTTTTAATTTATAGTGTGGCCATCACTATTTGTTCCAATAAAAAAAACTTCCATCTCTATATATAAATATAGGGACGAAAGTTTATAGATTCCGCGGTACCACCCTGATTAACCTGAATATATTATCAAGTTCTCTCAAATAACGCAACAAGACTAATCTTAGTGCGTTCCAACTTGATAACGGTTTGGTTCCGACTAAGCCTACTCTTAAAAATTTCGGTTAGCAACTCCAGGATGTTCTTCAATATAGGCTTCGTGTTGGACTCTCACCATAACCAACTCGCTCTTAACTACTTCCTATATATACTCTTCCTTTCAACGTCTTTTTAAAAGATTTGAAATTGTTTAAACTTATTTTACTTGAATATTTTACTTGTGTCAACTAAAATAAATTTTCTAATTTTTTTTATACTTTATCTAAACTAGTTTTTATCCATAGATATATTTATATTAAAATGTAAATTTAATTTATAGCTTTAATTTTTAATGTTTATTTGTATATTTTATAAAATTTTTAATATTTTATTGATTACTCGTAATTTCATTTATCTTCTGATTTTTCTGAGTAATTGTTTTTTTCTTTTTATAAAAACAATAAATAATTATCACAGTAACAATAACCGATAATAAAATTATAGCAGATGTTATTTTAAAATTATCAGCTAAATGCAGTGATATTGCAAACATTATAATTCCTGCTATTGAATTTCCAATAAATATTCCAATCAATGCATCTCTAATTCTCATTTTAAAAATAGAAGCAAGAGCTGCCGCACTCCATGAGCCAGTTGTTGGAAGTGGAACCCCTACAAATAATATAATGCCTATAATGCTTACTGCTTTTAATTTTTTAGCCTTTCCCTCTATTTGTCTATCTATCCATCTTATTATTTTATTAAAATATTTTTTATGTCTTAAGTAATCTATCACGCTTCTAAACAATATTACTATTGGTATTGCTATAAGTGTTGACCCTATCAACGAAAAAATATATACATACACAGGATTTAGCTTCATCGCTATGCCTAAAGGTATAGCTCCTCTTAACTCTATGATAGGTAGCATAGATAAAAACATCAATTTAATATATTCCAACGTTTACCCTCCATAAATAACTTTTTATTGTATAAATTATTATAAAAAGGTAGTCACATAAGTTGACTACCTTTTTAATCACCTAAATAAACTTCTTTTATTACATTTTACTAAATCATACAATTGATATATTAAATACATTCCAATTCCTATAAAAATAAAACGTAACGTCGTAAAAGGTGCTGCATATCTGTCAAATGAAAAAGTTGTAGCATAAATTAATATATTTCCTAAGTATACCGATATTAATAGAAACATTTCTGCAAGTCTTCTCTTTAAAATTATACCTGTGTATAAGCATAATATACATGCTATCCAATTTATTGAATTTGTCATCTGTAAAATTAGTTTGTTTATTGAAAAAACTTCATCCCAATAAAACACACTCTTCATCATATCTAAAGGTTTTAATATTAAATATGACAATATCAAGCTAATAGGATTACTTTTCCACCACTCACTTTGTCTATATTTAGCTTTAATTCCATCTGTTTCTAAACTTATATATCTTTTTATATACGGTTTTTCTGAACTTCCATTATCATAATACTTCTTAAACTTTTCTTTAGCCACATCATCTACATTAGTTTTGTAATCTAGTTCTTCATCAGACGGGTATCCTATTCCTTGATAAGTACCTAGAAGCTTTGGGTTTCCAGCACCATATGTAAGAGGTATAAAAGTATTATATATTTTATAGTTTCTTATACTCCAAGGTATAATAAAACATAATAAAACTACTCCTATTATAATGCCTTGCTTAATTAATATTTTAAAATCATATCTAACTAACAACAGGTAAATAAAAGCAAAAACAGGGTATATACCAATATTTGCTTTAAACATAAGTGCAAACATATACATACTTAAACAAATCCAAAAATATTTTTTTTCTTGCGTTTTTCCCATCATTAAAGTTGAATAAATCATCCCAACCAAACATAATGTAAACGGAGTCTCTGTTAGTATAAGATTATCCATCCATATAAAATCTGGGCTAAAAAATAATAATAAAGTTATAACTCCACACCATTTTGGGGCAAATACTCTAACACATTTATAAGCTAAAAATGCAGTTATACAGCCCATAGTTATCCAAACTAATTTCAGTACTAACCAAAGTAGATTGCCATCCCCAAATATAAATGATAAAACTCCTATTAAAATTGTCATACCTGGCATTATCTGCCCACTTATAACTCCATGCATAGTTATCGTTCCTGTTTTTTGAAATTCAATACCACTAAGTACATAACTTAAATCATCACTATTTAAACTATATTTAACTCCTAAGTCAAACATTGCTAAAGCTCTAATCAAAAACAATGAAATCATAATCAGTAACACAATTTTATTTTCTTTTATAAACTCAGTAATTTTATTTCTAGATTTTATATTCATTGTCATTATAATTCTCCTCCTGAGTTTGTATTTCATGATCTTTCATATAATTTTCTATAGATATCATTTGGACTAATGTTTTTATTTTATTTGCCTGACTTGAAATTATAATTGAATGTAAAAATGCAACTATAAGCAAACCTATTATTCCTATCAAATAAACTAAATTAGATGGTGTTTCAATCTTTACAATATAACATAACCATTCAATTAAACCTGGGAAAATAGAGACAATTATTAAACTACATGAAACTAAAATCCAGACTAATGAATGTTGTAACCATAACCTTTTTTTGTTAACAGCTCTAAATACTACAATTAAAAAAATTATAGAAAATAGAATAAGTTCAATTCTTAAAATACTAGACATAATTAACACCTAACCCTTTTTTCAAAACTTGCACATACTATAGCTAAAGATACCTTTATCATATAATATATAGATTTCCAAGAACTAATAGAGGATACTCCACTCTCTCTACTAAACATATTTGCATGTACCTCTTTTATTTTTAAGTTAGCCTTTGATAAAGATATTATAGATTCTGGTTCAGGATAGTCAACAGGATAGTTAGACGATAAATACTCTATGGCATTTTTATTTCCTGCCCTATATCCAGATGTACAATCCCTTACTACTACTTTTGAACATAATTTAATTATAAATGATAAATATTTTATCCCAATACGTCTTAAAAGTGTAGATTTAAACCCTTCATTATCTTCTATAAATCTTGACCCTATTGTAAAGTCAGCTTCTTTATTCAAAATTGGTTTAATTACATCATCTAAAGAGTTTATATCATGTTGTCCATCTCCATCAAATTGTACTGCTATATCATAGTTGTTTATTTTAGCAAATATATATCCAGTTTGGACAGCTCCACCTATACCTAGATTATTTATAAGGTTTATACATTTTATATTGTTTTCTTTACAAATATGTTTCGTGTTATCTGTTGAGCCATCATTAATAACAATATAATCTAAAATATATCTTTCACATTGTTTTGAATATTCTTCAATATATTTAACAACTCTTAGTATATTATCTTCTTCATTATATGCAGGTATAATCAATAAAACTTTCATTTAAATCACTCCTTAATTTTATCTTTGAAAATAAAAAATTTACTAACTACATAGTTCAATATAACTACTATAAATGATAATATAACTTTAGATATCATTATCCCACTCATACTAAATATGTAGTAATTTCCTACATTGAATATACTTATGCATATTAATAGCCCTAATTGTTCAAATAAAAATGATATTATACGCACACCTAAAAAAGATATTATTTCAGATTTTAATATCTCTATATCCCATGATTTACTATTAAATACCCATATCTTATTTGTTATGTAAGCAAATATTGTAGCTGCTATAAAAGCTATTGTATTTACAGTTAGTGTATTTTTTTCTCCAAATATTATAAGCCCAATTACAAATGTTATGTAATTAACTAATGTGGTCAAAACACCAAAAAATAAATAACTTAAAGTTTCCTTATTTAAAACTGATTTTATACTATCTTTCACACAATTCTCCTTTTTATCTTTTTATACTATTAATATATCAAAACACCTTAGTAAATGTCAAATTTTACCTAATTTTCAATTTTATTGTATAAGTATGCAAATTAATTATTTAAATAAAATAAAAAAAGTTGCTATATTATAGCAACTTTTTCTATTTTATTTAAGATATTACATATTGAAAGTTTTATCTACGTGAGCTTTTATTTCTTCTGCTGTTCCCATAGTTAAAACTTCACCAGCAAATTTTTTCATATCTTCATATTTAACAGAAGTTATAAACTTTCTAGCTGGTAATATAGATATAGGAGACATAGAGAATTCATCAAGTCCCATACCTAAAAGTATAGGTATCATTCTTTGATCCCCTGCTGATTCTCCACACATTCCAACCCATTTTCCTTCTTTATGAGCATTATCTATTACCATTTTTATAAGTCTTAATACCGCTGGGTTAAATTGATTATATAAGTAACTTATTTTTTGGTTCATTCTATCTACTGCGCAAGTATATTGTATTAAGTCATTAGTTCCGATTGAGAAGAAATCTACATGCTTAGCTAATATATCTGATATAACTGCTGCAGATGGTATCTCTATCATCATACCTACTTCTACATCTTTAGCATATTCTATTCCTTGTGTATCCATTTCAGCTAAAACTTCTTTTATTGTTTCTTTAGCTTTTAATAATTCTTCTAAAGAAGATATCATAGGGAACATTATTCTTAATTTTCCATGTACACTAGCTCTATATAAAGCTCTTAGTTGAGTTTTAAATATATCTTTTCTATCTAGGCATAATCTTATAGCTCTATATCCTAGGAAAGGATTCATCTCTTCATCCATTTTAAAATATTTTAACTCTTTATCTCCACCTATATCTAACGTTCTTATTACTATAGGCTTTCCATTCATCCCCTCAAGAACTGCTTTGTATGCTTCATATTGTTCTTCTTCACTTGGGAAATCATCTTCCTTATCCATATATAAGAACTCAGTTCTATATAGTCCTACACCTTCTGAATCATTTTTTAATAACCCTTCTAAATCATTAGGGCTTCCTATGTTTCCTGCAAGTTCTACATGTCTATCATCAAGAGTTATAGAAGGTTTTCCTATTAATTGCTTTAACGCTTCTTTTTCTTCGTCAAACTTAGCTTTTAAACCTCTATATTCATTTATAGTTTTTTCATCTGGATTAACTATAACTTGTCCTGTTTCCCCATTAAATACTATAAAATCTCCATCCTTAACATTTTCAGTTATATCATTTAACCCTACTATTGCAGCTATTTCTAAAGTTCTAGCCATTATAGCAGTATGAGAAGTTCTTCCTCCTATGTTAGTTAAGAAGCCTAAAACCATTTTTTTGTTCATTGTTGCCGTGTCTGATGGAGTTAAATCATTAGCTATTAATATAACTTCTTCAGATAAAGCTGATAAATCTACAATTTTTATTCCTAAGATGTGTCTTAAAACCCTATTTGTAACATCTTTTATATCTGCTGCTCTTTCTCTCATATATTCATTGTCCATTGACTCGAATATACTTACAAACATATCTTTAACTTCATTTAATGCAAATTCAGCATTTACTTTTTCGTCTCTTATTTTAGATATAGTTTGATCTATTAACTCGGGATCTTGTAAAACTAGTAAATGAGCTTCAAATATCTCAGCTTCATGTTCTCCTAATTCAACTTTCGCTCTTTCCTTTACTTGTTCTAACTCTATCTTCGATTGTTCTACTGCAGCTTGTAGCTTTTCAACTTCAGATTCAACATTTTCTATGTTCTTTTTTTCTATATTAAGTTCACTATGTTCTATAACCAAAGCTTTTCCTAATGCTACTCCTGGTGATGCTCCTGTTCCTTTATACATATATGCGTCCTCCCATTATCTTGTGTATACAATACATATTCAACAAACCTCGGTTTTCACCGAGGTTTTTTATTTTTTATTATTCACCAAATCCGTTTTCTATTAATTCAACTAATGCGTTTACTGCTGATTCTTGATCTTCCCCATTAGCAACTATAACAACTTCATCGCCTTGAGCTAATCCTAAACTCATTATTCCCATTATTGACTTAGCATTTACAACCTTGTCTTTTGCTTTTATTTCTACCGTTGATTTAAACTCAGATGCTTTTTTTACAAACATTCCTGCTGGTCTAGCATGTAATCCACTTGCATTTTTGATAGTTACTATTTTTTCCATTGTAATACCTCCATAAATTTCATTTGTTATATTCTGATATAAATTCCGCAATATTAATTTATGCCTTTATATCATTTATTATTATATTTGTTAAAAGTTTAGTAAACCTATTCCTGTGCATTGAAATAATAGGTCTAATTTCAAAATTAGATGCCCAATCTACATTAGAATTTATATTAGTGTTTACTACTTCTACTACCTTATTAAAATCGTATAAGTTTGTTCTATTAATATTATTTTCCTCAAGCTTTTTCTCGTATATAGAGTAAAATAAATCTTTATAAGAAAACTCTCTTTGTAAATTCAAACATTCTCCTAGCTTTGGAATTATAACTTCCAAAAGAGTTCTTTTGCTTATGTCTCTTTTTATATTTAATGCTTTTAATAACGATTCTATACTTTCTTTACTTAAATTACTTAGTTTATAAAAACAATAATCCTCATCATATTTATAATCTTTATTGAAATAGTACCTTATCCCATCATATCTGTCAAAGGTTTTCATAGCATCGAAATACCCCAGCTTAATATTTTTACTTACATTATCTGGATCTAAGTTTAGACACCCTCCTAAAGATTCAGACGGAACTATTATCTTCATATTTACATCTTGATGATGATTTAAGTTTATTTTCCCAAATAAATCATCAATTAACCTTATAACAACAATATCTTCATATCCTTTTTCTCTTAATAAACTTACAGGTATATTATTATGAAATAAACCATCTAAAAATAGCTTATCATCTAATTTATCTAGTTTAAATATAGGCAAACTAGCACTCGCTATGAGATAGTCTAATAATTTTCCCTTTTCAATATTTTCTAAAAACATGGGACTTGGAATTATTTTTCTGTCCCAAACAACGGTAACTAATCCAAAATCTTTATTAGAAGTTCTTATAACATCCTCATCTATAGTTCTTTCTAATAAACTTCTAAATGGTGTTATATCTATGCCTTGATTTTTTCTAGCTTTATTTATAAGAGCTATTACTCTATTTATGTTTTTAGGAGTAAAATCAACATTTTTAATATTATTATATGTTTCTTCATCCACATCCATAAAATGAGTATAATCATACTTAGTCCATATTTCTTCTAAAACATCTAAGTTATCTTGAACTATATATGCTCCATTTAAGGCTCCTATTGAAGTCCCTGCAATTCCCTTAAATTCTATACCTAACTCTCTTAGTGCCTTATATGCACCTACTTGATATGAACCTTTTGTTCCTCCACCTTCAAGTACTAATCCTTTCATAAATATCACCTTATATAAGTTACAAAGATATATCTTCCTAAAAACAAATATATTACAAGTTTCTCCCTATTTCAAGTAAAAATTATATTTTTTTATAATATTTATTTAATTTTAATTTTACCTTGCATTCTAAAAACTTCATGAAAGCTTGATTTTTTAACACTTTACAAAATTAAAGATACAAATTTTGCTATTTTTTCTATCTTATATCTAAACTGCTGTTTACTATTTTAACTATTTTTAAAAACATCTTTTTTTCTATGGGATTTAACTTTATAT
>NZ_JAKEDR010000075.1 GCF_023653455.1 Paraclostridium ghonii | reverse complement strand
ATATCTAGTTATATAAAAAATATAAAATCAATAAATAAAATATCTATTATAGGAACCTTGGTAATGATTCCTATAGCTATGGGACAAGCTTTAATATTTGGAAGCTACGTATATAATTTAAGCATAGCTTTAGTTGAGTGTATACTTATGTTTGTTGGGACTTATATATTTTCTTATGGAGTTGCAGTTATAAATAAAAGGGCTTCTAGAACAGTCACCTCTAATGAAGAAATTGTAGCTTTAACAATTATCATAATATTTAGCATAATGGGAATAGGGGGAGTTTCTGTACTTGGCATATCGATTAGAAATGTTTTAACAACTATGACTATATTAATATTATCTATTACAGGTGGTTCAGCTTTAGGAGCATCTAGTGGAGTTATAATTGGATTGGTTTATTTTATAAATAATTTAGTGTCTAGTATGTATATGGGAATTTATGCATTTGCAGGATTGATTTGTGGTGGATTTAATAAAGTTAATAAATATTTAAGTGTAGCAGGATATGTAGTGGGTTGGAGTTTAATTTACATTTATACCTCTGGGATAGGTTCAAACATTATGGAAGTTAGAGATATACTAATAGCTAGTGTGTTGGTAATACTTATACCGGATAAGGTAATAAAAAATATAGAGAAAATTATAAAGGGAAACGGTGGATTAAAAGATGGAGTAGAAGATTATTTAGCTAGGAGTAGGGAAATAACTAATAACAGATTAAGAGGTATGTATAAAACATATTCAGATTTAGCGAATACTTTTGATAGGATAAGAGAAAAAGAAAAGATTTTAGATCAAAAAGATATAGCACATATAATAGATATGATACATAATGATGAATGTAAAAATTGTGGAATGAGAAGGAGATGTTGGGACTCAAAATTTAATTACACATATACAATGATGAATAGAATACTAGAAGAACTAGAGGATAGTGGAGAAGTTTATTTAGAAAATATACCTATTGATTTTAAGAAAGATTGTATAAAGCCTGAGAGTATTGTTAAGGCATCGAATTATTATTATAAAATGTTTGCATTAGACTACAGTTGGGAGCAAAGATTTTCGGAAAATAGAAAGTTAGTAGCTAATCAAATAAGATATATGTCCAACTCTATTGAATGCATGGCAAAAGAATTAGATAAAGATATAATATTTGATATGGAAATGGAAAAAAATTTACTTGTTGAACTAGACAGAAATAATATAAGTATAAAAAAATTAAATTACATATCTACAGATAGCAATGATTTTGAAGTTTTAATAGAAAGAGAAACTTGTAGTGATAATAAATTGTGTGAAAGTAAGATAACTAATATTATATCAAATGTATTAGGTCAAGAATTAGTTGCTAGAAAAGTAGGATGTATATGCACAGGAGGTCAATGCAAAATAAAACTAACAAAAAGACAAGAATTTAAAGTTGCAACAGAGGTTTCTAATATGTCTAAAGATGGGTATTTAATTTCAGGGGATAACTATACTTATATGGAAGTATCTGATGGAAAATATATGATAGCTATAAGTGATGGGATGGGAAAAGGAAGAAAGGCTTACGAAGAATCGTCTATAACCATAGATATATTAGAAAATATGATGGACTCGAATATAGATGAAGAAATAATAATTGACACTATAAATAATATATTAATGCTTAAATCATCTGACGAGATGTTCTCAACATTAGATTTAGGTATTATTGATTTAAATAAGGGGGTATTAAATACAATAAAAATGGGTGCATGCTCAACATATATAAAAAGAAGCAATGGTGATATAGATCTTATATCTAGCGCTTCATTGCCTGTAGGTATACTGGCGGATATAAATATAGAAAGAGATAGTAGGAAAATAAAAGATGGGGACTATATAATTATGGTTTCAGATGGGATTGTAGATGCTGGTAAGAATAAAAACCTAGGCGACAATTGGTTGATATACTTTTTAAAAGGATTAGAAACAACTAATCCAAAAGAAATAACAAATGAAATTTTAAATAGAGCATTAGACATACAAAATAATAATATACATGATGATATGACGGTTCTTGTAAGCAAAGTATTTAAGGATTAATTTTAAAATCCACAAGTTATACACAAAATGTTAATTAAATGTGGATAAAATGTGGACATATAAAATGGTTATTTATTTATGTACACATTGGAATTACAATATTCGACAAAATATGTGAAAAATTAAGAAAAATTAAAAATTTTAAAATATAAAATAAATTTATGAAAATAGAGTAATATCAACATGAAAATAAAAAAAATGTTAATAAGTATTTATAATATGTGGATAATATGTAAATATAATATATAAATATGAAAAAATATGCATAATAAATATTGGAAATTTAACATTTTAAAAGTGTTGATATGTTGATAAATATGTGGATAAGTAAACGATACTTATTTTCCAAAAACTGAATAATATAGATACAAAAAGCCATCCTAATACTAATAATCTTAGAGAAAGGATGGCTTTTTATGGGGAAAAATATGTATAAGTTAATAACTATTGTAATTGTTGTTATATTATTTGCATCTATTTTATTACAGAAAGATATAAGTGGACATAGAGAAGCTTTAAATGAAAATACACTTCAAACTATAAATGATACTAGTAAAAAAGATTCTTCTAAGGAAGAAAATTCTAAAGAAGAATCAAAAAAAGCTACTAAATACACTACTTGGGATATAACTAAATTGTATAAGAGTGATGAATATTGGAAACAAAATTTAGATAAATTTAAAGAACAAACTAAAGAGTTAGAAAATTATGTAGGTAAAGTAACTAAGTCTCAAAAACATTTACTATATGCTCTAAATATAAAAGAAGATTTGGACTCAAAACTAGAAAAATTATATGCTTATGTATCTTTAAATAGTGACGTTAATAAAAACTCATATAAATATTTAAATATGAATGAAGACTTAAACAAAGTATATAAAGAATACAGTTCTATATGTTCTGATTTAGAATTAGAAATTTTAAAATTATCTAACAAAGATTTTAAAGAGATTATGAAAGATGAAAAGATATCAAACAAATATAGTATGTATTTGAGTGATATAAGAAGAAATAAAAAGCATTATCTTAATCCTAAAGAAGAAGAACTGTTAAGTAATATAAGTGATATATCATCTTTACCTAAAGACATATATGAATTGTTTTTGAATATGGATAAAAAATCAAGCTTAAATCCTTCAGAGTATTCATTAGCAGTAGAAAGTACAAATAGAGAGACTAGAAAAAAAGCTTATGAGAATGAATCTCTAAAATATAACAATAACATAAATATGTTATCAGGTTTATTTATAGGACAAGTTAAGAAAAATATATTTTATTCAAATGCTAGAGGGTATAAAAATTCAAGAGAAATGTACATGTCAGGTGATGATATAGATCCTAAGGTCTATGATGAACTAGTAAATACAGTAGATAATAATTTAGGAAGTTTGCATAAATATATAGCTTTAAGAAAAAAAGTACTAAATTTAGATAAAGTTTATTCATACGATATGCATGCTCCTATTATTAATCCGGTAGATGAGCATATTCCATATGGTAAAGCTCAAAATATTGTATATTCGGCACTAAATCCTTTAGGAAAAGAATACGGAGATATACTTTATAAGGCTTTTAATGAGAGATGGGTAGATGTATATTCAGATGAAAATAAAGTCAGTGGAGCTTATTGCCTATCAGTATATGATAATCATCCATATGTTTTAATGAACTATAGTGGAAATTTAGATTCGGTATCTACATTATCTCATGAATTAGGTCATGCAGTATATGGTTATATAAGTTCTAAGAATCAAAATTATTTAAATTCTAAACCAAGTATATTTACTCATGAAGTTGCATCTATAACTAACGAAGCTTTATTATATGAAATGTTAATAAAAAACACACAAAACAATGATGAAAAAGCTTATTATATAACTCAATATTTAGATTTGATAAAAAATACATTATTTGTACAAACAATGTATGCTGAATTTGAAGATAAAGTACATCAAAAACTTGAAAGTGGAGAAGTTGTAAATGTATTAGTATTAAATGATGTATGGGGAGAACTTTTACAAAAATATTATGGGAAAGATTTTGAAGTAGACCAACTATCTAAAGTAGGGTGGTCAAAAATACCTCATTTTTACAACAGTTTTTATGTATATAAGTATGCTACAGGATGTAGTACAGGTATAGCATTTTCTCAAGATATAATTAAAAATGGACCTGAAAATTATTTATCTTTTCTTAAAAAAGGCGGGTCTAACTATCCTATAGAGTTATTAAAAGAAAGTGGAATAAATCTTTATAGCACTAAACCTATAGAGCAAACAACAGAGAAGTTTAACTCATTGGTAAGCGAATTAGAAAAGCTATTAATAAATTAATGATAGAAGTAATTTAGAAATAGTGGTAAAATATATAAAAAGTCCTTATGAAATAAGGGCTTTTTATATTAAATAGATTGACTTATAAGTAATACATAATGTTTAAAATTAACGAGGTGATAACATGGCAAAAGCTAGAAGTAAAAAATCTACAAGAGTAATAGCATTAGCTATTATAGGATTATTAGTTCTTTCTAGTGTTGCAGGTGTATTAAGCTTATTTATAGGAATGTAAATCCAAGGAGGTAAAAACATGAAACTATTTATAGATACTGCAAATGTTGATGAAATAAAAGAAATAAATTCATGGGGCGTTATAGAAGGCGTTACAACAAACCCTTCACTAATAGCTAAAGAAGGAAGAGTTTTTGAAAATGTAGTAAAGGAAATAACTCAAATTGTAGATGGGCCAATATCTGCAGAAGTTATTTCAATGGATAGCGAAGGAATGATAAAAGAAGGTGAAGAATTAAGTAAAATTCATCAAAATATAGTAATAAAAATTCCTATGTGTGCAGAAGGATTAAAAGCTGTAGCGGCTTTAGCCAAAAAAGGTATAAAAACTAATGTAACACTAATATTCTCAGCAAACCAAGCTTTATTAGCAGCTAAAGCAGGTGCTTCTTATGTAAGTCCTTTTGTTGGTAGATTGGATGATATAGGTCAAGAAGGAATAATGTTAATAGAAGAAGTTGCTGAAATATTCAGCATACATGGAATAGAGACAGAAATAATATCAGCTAGTATAAGACATCCTCAACATGTTTTAACTTCAGCTAAAGCGGGTGCAGATATATCAACTGTTCCATATAAAGTTTTCAAACAAATGTTGGGTCATCCAATGACAGATATAGGAATAGAAAAATTCCTTAAAGATTGGGAAAGTGTACCTAAAAATTAATAAAAAGGCGATAATTAAAAATTATCGCCTTTTTTTAATGTGATTTTTAATTATATACCACACTAAAAGTATATTTAACATTAATAAATGTTTACTATTTAATAAATGTGATATATAATTTTGAAGAGAGATTAACGAACCAAGGGAGATGAATTTTATGGATAGAAATTTAGCATTAGAGTTAGTTAGAGTAACGGAAGCAGCAGCTTTAGTTTCATCGCAATTTATGGGACGAGGAGACAAAAACGGAGCTGATGGAGCTGCAGTAGAGGCAATGAGAAGAGCTTTTGAAACAGTAAAAATCGATGGTGAAGTTGTAATAGGTGAGGGAGAATTAGATGAAGCACCTATGTTATACATTGGTGAAAAAGTTGGTATGGGGACAGAAGACAGCATGAAAGTTGATATAGCAGTAGATCCGTTAGATGGGACTACACTAATAGCTAAAGGATTACCGAATGTTATATCTGTAATAGCTATGGGTAAAAAAGGAAGCTTACTTAAAGCTCCAGATACGTATATGAAAAAAATAATTGTTGGGCCAAAAGCAAAAGGATGTATAAATTTAAATACTAGTGTTGAGGAAAATATAAAAAATGTAGCTAAAGCCTTAAATAAAAAAACTACAGAAATGACAATAATAGTTCAAGACAGAGATAGACATAACTATATATTTGAAGCAGCGAGAAAATTAGGAACAAGAATAAAAATGTTCGGAGATGGAGACGTTGCTGCAGGTATTGCAACTTGTTTTGAAGATACAGGGATAGACATGCTTATGGGAATTGGTGGAGGACCTGAGGGTGTTATAACAGCTGCTGCTATAAAATGTATGGGAGGAGATATGCAAGCTCAAATATATCCTCTAAGTGATGAAGAAAGAGTTAGATGCCATGAAATGGGAATAGAAGATGAAGATATAGAAAAGATATTATCACTAGAAGATTTAGCTAAAGGAGATGAACTTTTCTTTGCAGCCACAGGGATAACAGATGGAGATTTAATAAAAGGTGTAGTTAGCTTAGGAAACGGAAAAGTAACAACAAACTCTGTTGTTATGAGAGCAAAAACAGGAACAATAAGATTTATTGATGCAATACACTCAGTTGATAAAAATGATATATTAACTGATTTAATGGTTAAATATAGCGTATAAAAAGGCGTTAAGAATAAAACTATTTTTGTTTAAATAGTTTTATTTTTTTATTTGTTGACCATAATGCATAAATAGTGATAGTATTAAAATTAACTGTTTGCTATAATAATGTTAGCTTCTCATTTGCACGCCTTTAATTTCCGAGTAAAATTGTAATTTAATTATTGGATAGGAGGACTTTTTTGAATACAAAAGATATAACTTTAGATAATTTAAATGACATGACTCTAATGCAACTAAAAGAATTAGCTAAAAAATTAGAGATCAAGTCTATAAGCAAGTATAAGAAAAATGAGTTAATACAAATAATAAATGAGTATAAAAATAAAAACATGATAGATAATAATAAACAAATCGAAAAAAAAGAAGAAATTAAAAGTGAACAAAAACAAAGTGTAAATAAGCAAGAAACTAAGGTTTATGAAAATCGAACTCAAAGATACAATCAAAATTACAACAGAAATTCGTACAATGTTAAAGAAGTTAATGAAGCTAAGATTGTTGATGAGTTTAATACATCTAAAGATGATGAGGTAATGGGGGTTTTAGAGATACTGCCAGATGGATTTGGATTTTTAAGAGGTCCTAATTACTTATCGACAGAACATGATGTATATGTTTCACCATCCCAAATTAGAAGATTTAACATGAAAACAGGGGATAAAGTTAAAGGTATAACTAGACACCCAAAAAGTGGCGAAAAGTTTAGAGCATTATTATATGTTCAAAAAATAAATGATGAACATCCTGAAACTGCGACACAAAGAAGAGCATTTGAAACTCTTACACCTATATACCCACAAGAGAAACTTACATTAGAGAAGTATCAAAATGAAATATCAACAAGACTAATTGATTTAATTTCTCCTATTGGAAAAGGTCAAAGAGGTTTAATAGTAGCTCCTCCTAAAGCTGGGAAAACTATACTTTTAAAAAGTGTAGCTAATAGTATAGTTAAAAACCATCCAGACGTAGAATTAATAGTTCTTCTTATAGATGAAAGACCAGAAGAGGTTACAGATATTCAAGAATCAATAGATGCGGATGTTATCTACTCTACTTTTGACCAAGTATCAAGTCACCACGTTAAAGTTGCAGAAATGGTTTTAAACAGAGCTCAAAGATTAGTAGAACATGGCAAAGATGTTGTTATATTACTAGATAGTATTACAAGACTTGCAAGGGCGTACAACTTAAGTATATCACCTACTGGAAGAACGTTATCAGGAGGTTTAGATCCTGGAGCGCTTCATGGACCTAAAAAATTCTTTGGTGCTGCAAGAAATATTAGACAAGGTGGGTCTTTAACTATCTTAGCTACAGCTCTAGTTGAAACGGGATCTAGAATGGATGATGTTATATTTGAAGAGTTCAAAGGAACTGGAAATATGGAATTACACTTAGATAGAAAATTAGCTGAGAAGAGAGTGTTCCCTGCTGTTGATATATATAAATCAGGAACAAGAAGAGAAGATCTATTATTAACAGAAGAAGAGAAGGCTGCACTTTGGAAACTTAGAAAAGATATGAGTAATAACTCTGTCTATGAAGTTACTGATAAAGTGTTAGAATTACTAAAGAGAACTAAGGATAATAAGACGTTTGTAAAGTATCTAAAAGAGGCTTTAAACTAATTAGAAAACTCTTGTACCCTAAATAATCTTGTGTTATAATGGTGTAGTTGAATAATGAAAAACGAAAAGTTAATATAATTAATTTCGAAAAGTAAGGAGAAGAGGTGACAAATATGCAAAAAGATATACAACCAAAATACGGAGAAGTTGAAGTACGTTGCGCTTGTGGAAACACATTTGCTGCTGGATCAACTAAAGATGAAATAAAAGTTGAGATATGTTCAGAATGCCATCCTTTTTATACTGGAAAGCAAAAGAATATAGAAGCTGGTGGAAGAATAGACAAGTTCAAGAAGAGATTCAAAATCGACTAATAGTAAATACGGAGTTGGCTTGCCAACTCCTATTTTATTTATCTAGGAGGATTAAGTATGTATAGACCGATAAATCATGGATATATAGAAGTTGTCATAGGTCCTATGTACAGTGGTAAAAGTGAAGAGCTTATAAGAAGATTAAAAAGAGCTAAGATTGCTAAGCAAAATGTAGTTGTTTTTAAACCTCTTATAGATGATAGATATAGTAAAGAAGATGTAGTATCTCACAGTGGATATGCAATAAATGCTATTCCAATAAAAGGTTCTTCTGACATAGGAAAATACATAAATGAAGAAACACAGGTAGTTGGAATAGATGAAGTACAATTTTTTGATAATAAAGTAGTTGATATGGCTATAGAGTTAGCAGATAGAGGGATAAGAGTTATTGCAGCTGGATTAGATATGGACTTTAAAGGGGAACCTTTTGGACCTACACCTAGGTTATTAGCTGTGGCTGAGTTTGTAGATAAAATTCAAGCCATATGTTCAGTATGTGGACAGCCTGCAACTAGATCACAAAGACTTATAAATGGAAAACCAGCTAAGTATGATGAACCTATAATACAAGTTGGAGCTGTTGAAAGTTATGAGGCTAGATGCAGAAAGTGTCATGTAGTTGAAAAATAAATTTATTTATAACAAACACCTTTTAGGTGTTTTTTCTTTACCTAATATAGTAATATTATATATATAATTAGGAGTAGAGGTGAATATATGAAAAAGCAAGCCGTAGGAGGCCAAGCTGTAATAGAAGGCGTTATGATGCAATCTAAAAATAAAAGAGCTGTAGCTGTTAGAAAAAATGATGGAGAAATTATAATTAGAAAAAGGAATATAAAAAGTTGGATATCTGATAAAAATATAGACAAGATTCCTTTTATAAGAGGCGCCTTTATATTAATAGAAACTATGATTGAAGGAATAAATAGTATGAATTTTTCATCGGAGTTTTTTTTAGAAGAAGATGAAGAAGAGTCAGGATTTGATAAATTCATAAATAAAATATTTAAAGATAAAGCGAATGATGTAATAATAATAATGTCCTTACTTATAGGATTGTTTTTATCAACATTGATATTTGTGGTTACACCAACTATGATAGGCGGATTGTTTTCAAGCTTTATAAATAGGAATTTGATGTTGAATTTAATAGAAGGATTTACTAGAATATGTATTTTATTTATTTATATACTTTTAATATCAATGAATAAAGATGTTAAAAGAGTATTTGAATATCATGGAGCTGAACACAAGGTTATTTATTGCTATGAAAATAATCTGGATTTAACAGTTGAAAATGCAAGGGAATTTAAGACGCAACATCCAAGATGTGGAACTAACTTTTTATTTATAGTAATGTTTACTTCTATAATACTTTTTTCCTTTTTTGGATGGCCAAATCCAATTATAAGAATTTTTATGCGAATAATATGCGTTCCTATTGTTGCTGGGATATCATATGAAATTATAAAATTGCTTGGGAAATATAATAATATTTTGACAAGAATTATATCTTATCCTGGCATGATGTTGCAAAAACTTACGACTAAGGAACCAGATGATGAACAACTTGAAGTTGCATTAAAAGCATTAAGTGCTGTTATAAAGTGATAAAGGAGAACTGTATGACAATAAAAGAAATTTTAATTAAATACATGGAAGAACTATCTAACATTAGTGATACTCCTAAGTTAGATACTGAAATAATATTACAAAAGGTTTTAGGAGATGTTGATAGATTATACATTCAATTGAACTTAAATAAACAACTTTCTGATGATCAAATGAAAGAATTTAATAAAATGGTAAAAGGAAGATTAAATGGTAGACCTATTGCGTATATAGTTAACAATAGAGAATTTATGGGATTAAATTTTTTTGTAGAGGAAGGGGTGTTGATTCCAAGACCAGACACTGAAGTTCTAGTTGAAGAAATAATAGAATTAGCCAAAGGTAAAAAAAGATTAAGCATAGTAGATGTTGGAACGGGGTCGGGAGCTATATCAGTGAGTCTAGCTAATTATATAGATGATTGTCATGTCTATTCATTAGATATATCTGATAAGGCTTTAAGTATAGGTAAAAAGAATGCTATAAGTAATGAGGTTGATAGTAAAATTGATTTTATAGAGTCGAATCTATTCAGTGGAATTAAAGATAAAAACATAAAATTAGATTTAATAGTTTCCAACCCTCCATATATAAGAAAAAAAGATATAGAGACACTTCATACTCAAGTTAAGGACTATGAACCATACATCGCTCTTGAAGGCGGAGAAGATGGATTGGATTTTTATAGAGCTATAACTAAAGAATCTGTTTGTTATTTAAAGGATGGAGGAATATTAGCTTTTGAAGTTGGCCATGATCAAGCTAAAGATGTATGTGGTATTATGAAGGATAATGGTTATTCTAAAATATATACAAAGAAAGATTTACAAGGAATCGATAGAGTTGTTATAGGCTATAAACTATGATATAATCAACTATTGATATTTTACAATTAAAGAGGTGAAAAGTATGCTAAACAAATTAGAAGTATTAGAAGATAAATATAAAGAATTAAGTGAAAAGATAGCAGACCCGGAAATAATAAATGATCAAAAAGTATGGCAAAAATTTATAAAAGAGCATTCTGATTTAGAACCAATTATAATGAAGTTTAGAGAATACAAAGATGTTATGAACGCTATATCTGAATCTAAAACTATATTGCAAGAAGAATCAGATGAAGAATTAAGAGAGTTAGCTAAAATGGAATTAGCTGAAATGGAAGAAAAAGTTGAGCCTATAGAGGAAGAAATAAAAATATTACTATTACCAAAGGACCCTAATGATGATAAAAACGTTATAGTTGAAATCAGAGGTGGAGCTGGAGGGGATGAAGCAGCTCTATTTGCTGGAAGCTTATTCAGAATGTATTGTAGATATGCAGAGAGAAAAAGATGGAAAGTAGAATTATTAAGTTCTAGTGAAACTGGTGTTGGAGGATACAAAGAAGTATCTTTCATGATAAAAGGTAAAGGCGCATACTCAGTTCTTAAATATGAATCAGGGGTTCATAGAGTTCAAAGAATACCATCTACTGAATCAGGAGGAAGAATACATACATCAACAGCAACAGTTGCGGTTTTACCAGAGGTAGAAGATGTTGAAGTAGAAATAAATCCAAATGATTTAAGAATAGACGTTTTCCGTTCTTCAGGAAATGGAGGACAAAGTGTTAATACTACAGACTCTGCTGTAAGGGTTACACATATACCTACAGGTGAAGTAGTATCTTGCCAAGATGGAAAATCTCAATTAAAGAATAAAGAACAAGCATTAAAAATATTAAAAGCGAGACTATATGATAAAGCAGTTGCTGAACAACACAAAGATATAGCAGCAGAAAGAAAAAGTCAGGTTGGAACAGGGGATAGATCTGAAAGAATAAGAACTTATAACTTCCCTCAAGGAAGAGTAAGTGATCACAGAATAAACTTAACTCTATATAAATTAGATGCATTCTTAGATGGAGATTTAACTGAAATGATAGATGCATTAATAACTGTAGATCAAACAGAAAAGATGATGTCTTTATAGTTAGAATATGAAAAATCCCTATTTAAAATAGGGATTTTTTGTAAATAAAAATAGTTATTCTCTAGTATTGTAATAATAGTAATTTGTAGAACATAAAATTTAGAACAAGTTAAATAGTACTAGGGGGTAACGTACATTGTTTCAAATAACATTGATTGGGTTAATATCTGGAGTTTTAGGGACAGGAATTGGAGGGATTATATCCATTATTTTTAGGAAAAATGTGAAAAAGTATTTAAGTTTTTGTATGGGAATATCAGGTGGAGTAATGTTAGCTGTTGTAGTATTCGATCTTCTTAAAGAATCCATGAACCAAATTGGAGTTATTTATACATCACTATTTGTATTTGCTGGAGCTTTATTAACCATGCTAATAAAAAATAAGTTAGAAATAGAGACTAATCTTAAATCTGGATACTTAATATTTTTAAGTATATTGTTGCATAACTTACCAGAAGGGTTAGCTATAGGATCTTCATTTATAGCAACTAAAAATTTGGGTATAACTTTGGCAATTGTAATAGGTATTCATAATGTACCAGAAGGGCTAGCTATGGGACTCAGCTTAGTTTGCAGTAAAATGAACACATTTAAAGTGGTGTTGTTAACTTTAATAGCAGGTATTCCTATGGGGGTAGGCAGTTTTCTTGGAGCATATTTTGCAGGTATGTGTACTTCTTTAATAGGAGGTTTTTTAGCTATAGCAGCAGGAACTATGATGTATGTAGTTTTAGAAGAAATATTTCCATCAGCAAAATCTATGCATTCTATAATAGGTTTTTTAATTGGGATTTTAGTAGTGAGCTATATATAAACTAAATATGAAGGAAGGTATACTAATGATAAATACAAAAATAAGTAAAATTGATGAAGCGAATATAGACAAGGAAGAGATAAAAAAGCATGCAAGCTTTTTATCAGAAGGAAAGACCGTTATTTTTCCTACAGAAACAGTTTATGGTTTAGGCGCAAATGCTTTAGATGAAGATGCTGTAAAAAAAATCTATGAAGCAAAAGGAAGACCAAGTGATAACCCTTTAATTGTACATATATGTGAAAAAGATGAAGTCAACACATTAGCAACAGACATAAATGAAAAAGCTAAAAAATTAATGAATGAATTTTGGCCTGGCCCACTTACTATGATATTTAAAAAGAAAGAAATAGTTCCACAAAGAACTAGCGGAGGATTAAACACAGTTGCAATAAGAATGCCTTCTAACCCTGTTGCCAGAGAAATTATAAGACAATCAGGGGTTCCTATAGCAGCTCCGTCAGCAAATATATCGGGAAGACCATCTCCAACTAAAGGGGAGCATGTATGCGATGAAATGAGTGGAAGAGTATATGGAATTATAGTTGGAGGAGATTGCGACTTTGGATTAGAATCTACAGTTATAGATATGACATCTGAAAAGCCTATGATATTAAGACCGGGAAGCGTAACAAAAGAGCAAATGGAAGAGATAATTGGAGAAATTCTTATAGACCCATCGATTGAAGGTAAAGCAGATGCAAAAAAAGCTAAAGCTCCAGGGATGAAATATACTCACTATTCTCCAAATGGAGATGTTTATATAGTAAGAGGTGAAGATTATAAAGTAATAGAGAAGATAAATTCTCTAATAGAAGAGAATGAAGAAAAAGGGTTAAAATGCGGAGTTATTTGTCTAAACAAAAACAAAGGAAATTATAAAGGTGAAGTAATAGGTCTTGGAAATAATTTAGATGAAGTTGGAAGCAACCTTTTTAACTCTTTAATAGAAATGGATAAAAAGGAAATAGATATTATATATTCTGAGGCTTTTTCAAATCAAGGAGTAGGTAGAGCTATAATGAATAGATTAATGAAGTCAGCTGGATATAAAACAATAGATTTATAATAATATATAAAATAATTAAGAGGAAATGATGCAAAAAAGTTTAAAGTTTAGTATAATATAAAATTAAGTATAAATCCATTTATATAAAAGTACTGGAGGTATTGTACCATGAAAATAGGTTTAGGTAGTGATCACGGTGGATATAATTTAAAAGAAGAAATAAAAAAACACTTAGAATCAAAAGGAATTGAATGCGTAGACTTTGGAACTGAAAATGGTGTAGACTCAGTAGACTATCCTATATATGGAGAAAAGGTTGCTAACGCTGTTGTTAGTAAGGGCGTAGACTATGGGATATTATGTTGCGGAACAGGTATAGGAATCTCATTAGCAGCTAATAAAGTTAAAGGTATTAGATGTGCAGTTGTTTCAGATACATTCTCTGCAAAAATGTCAAAAGCACATAATAATGCAAATATGCTTTCTTTAGGAGAGAGAGTAATAGGAAAAGGATTGGCTATTGAGATTGTTGATACATGGATAAACACTGAATTTGAAGGTGAAAGACACTTAAGAAGAGTAAATATGTTAAATGACATAGAACAAAATAATTAGGAGGCTTACATAATGAAAAAAGTAGTAGTAGCAGATCATCCATTAGTACAACATAAGTTAACTTTAATGAGGGATAAAAATACAGGATCTAAAGATTTCAGAGAACTTTTAACAGAAATAACAATGCTTATGGGATATGAAATAACAAGAGATTTACCTCTAGAAGAGATAGAAGTAGAAACTCCTGTTGTAAAAACTAAAGCAAAAGTTATAGCTGGTAAAAAATTAGGAATAGTTCCTATATTAAGAGCGGGATTAGGAATGGTAGATGGACTTGTAAACTTAGTTCCAGCGGCAAAAGTTGGACATGTAGGTTTATACAGAGACCCAGAGACTTTACAACCAGTTGAATACTATAGTAAATTCCCACAAGATATACATGAAAGAGAAATGATAGTAGTTGACCCGATGTTAGCTACTGGGGGATCTGCTGTAGCAGCAATAGATGTATTAAAAAGAGATGGAGCTAAAACTATAAAATTAGTTAACTTAGTTGCTTCTCCAGAAGGTATAGAAGAAGTTCACAAATATCATCCAGATGTTGATATATATGTAGCTAATATCGATGAAAAGTTAAATGATCATGGATATATAGTTCCAGGATTAGGAGACGCTGGAGATAGATTATTTGGAACTAAGTAAAAAAAATATAAAAGAGGTATCTATAAAGGTTTATAGATGCCTTTTTAGATTAAACAATTAAATGTAAAAATTAGGAATAAATACCTATCAAAAGAATATATGGAATTATAT
>NZ_JAKEDR010000074.1 GCF_023653455.1 Paraclostridium ghonii | reverse complement strand
CATTTATATTATTGTATAAAATTAAATTTATAAAATCTACTTACACAATTGTAAGTTTAGGTTTCATTTGCATAAGTTGACAAAAAATTTTAATTACTAATACTTGTATATTTTTTAATTTAATATAACTTATTTATCAATAAAAAAAGGATAATATGCATACCTAGCACACATATCATCCTTTTTATTATTCAACACCTTTATAATAATGTCCAAATGTCATCCCTATTGATTCAAGCTTTTTGTATAATTTTTTACATTTTATCCCCATATTAAAATCATTTTCTATACTTTCTATAAAAGCTTCAACTATAGTTTCTATTTCTTCCTTTGTTTCAAATGTAAGATCTATCCTAAATATATTTATATTTGATTTTTTTAATTCGCTTAAATCTTCTAGGACACATAAAGGTTTTGAATTGTATATACTAGTTCTACAGAATATATCTTGTGACAGTCTATACATATCATCTTTAGCATCTTTTAATCCATATAAGCTTTTATTACAAACCGAACTTTTTTTATCTTTTTTACAATTTCTAATTAAAACTCCCATAGGACAATATTCACTAATCATAAGAGGCGTATATCCATACACTATGCTTTCTATTTCACTATCAGTATACACTAACATATCTTTTATTTCAGTTAAATTTAATTCTTGAGATATGCAAACTACATTTGCACCTTCTGACTTATAATAATTTATAGTTTCACTATTAAAAGAGTTTAAGTAACTATCTATATACAGTTCTTTTCCTTTATATAAATTTACACATCCTAAGTTACCTGCTTGAATAGGAATATTTTTAATTCCATCTAATTTATTTAACATTCTATAGTCTTTATTTCTAAGAATTCTAGGTGGAGAGTAAATAATCTTTATACTATTACTACAAAGCTTTATAGCTTCTTCTAAAGTATTCATATCCTCATAATAAACAGCATCTATATCGTAGTTTAATACGGTTTTTAATTGATCTAAGTTTTTAGCCTTGATTCTAAGTTTTATATCTTTATCTGTTTTTGTAATTGTTGGTGTGTATTTTATAATCTCGTCTTTGTATTTTCTATTTTTTATAATAGCTCTTTCGCTGTTTAGTTGTTCTATAGCATCTCTTCTTAATTGATTTAAAATACTTACTGGAAGACTTATATTTTCGTCTATATCAGTTTCTATATTTCTTAATGCATAAGTTGTATTTCCTAATTTTTTAATTTGTGAAATTATTTTTTCCTCACCTAGCGAAACCTTCATAGCTTTTTCTACAAGTTTTTCATTTGTAACAGTTATTTTATTATTGTATCCATCTTTTAATACTAAAGTCGGGTTTTCACCAAGTTTCAATTTAATACTTGCATCTATAGGAATTTTTATATTTTCTACATCTTCTTCAAATGATTTCTTAATAGTATTAAGTAAATCACTATCTGAGGTCTTGTATACTATTTGGCCTTTTTTAGCTTCTCCTATAAAGTCTAATTCTATAAGTTCTCCAGATTCGCCTCTATCACTTATTAAGTTGTTCTTCTTAATAATTCTTCCTATCGTTCCTCCACCTAAGTTTATTCCATCACCTTTTTTAAGTGTATTTTCTAGCTTAATTTTTAAACGCTTAGCTTTTCTATTATAATCAATTACTTTTCCAATATAAAGTCCCACATTGTTAGGTCTATTTGAGTTCATAATATCTTCCCCAACTTCGCCTAATAAATATCCTTTAGTAAACTTTCTATTGAATATAGTATATAAATTATTCATAGTTTCATTTGACACATTCACTTTTTTTCCATCTACATACTTATCTATAGTTTCTCTATAACTACTTATTACAGTAGCTACGTATTCTGGGCGTTTCATTCTACCTTCAATCTTTAAAGAATGTACTCCAGCTTCTATAACCCTATCTATTTCCTCTATAGTATTTAAATCTCTAGGGCTTAACAAGTAATCTCCTTCTGTATTTATAACTTGTCCTGAATTGATATCTATTAATTCATATCTTTGTCTACATGGTTGAGCACATCTTCCTCTATTTCCAGATCTATTTCCTATCATACTACTCATTAAACATTGTCCTGAATAGCATACACATAATGCTCCATGTACAAATATTTCAATATCTACATTAGTATTTTTACATATATACTCTATCTCTTCAATATTAAGTTCTCTAGCTAAAACAACTCTATCAAATCCAAGATTTTGTAAATATAGCGTGTCTTCTAGAGAATGTGCTACCATCTGTGTACTTGCGTGTAGCTCAAAATCTGGTAGTAGTTTCTTTATTAATTTAGCCATACCTATATCTTGAAGTATAACTGCATCAACATCTATATCATATAAATATTTTATATAGTTAAGAAAATCATCTATTTCATTTTGTTTTATAAGAGTGTTTGCTGTTACAAATACTTTAACATTTCTTATATGTGCATAATTTACAGCTTCTTTTAATTCTTCTCTATCAAAGTTATTTGCTGAGGCTCTAGCACTAAATTCTTTTCCACCTAGGTAAACTGCATTTGCTCCATTTTGGACAGCTGCCTTTAATGCATCAAAACTACCTACAGGTGCTAGTAATTCTGTATTCATAATTACCTCCTTATTGTCATTAAAAACTAAAACCTTCAGGTTATTTTTCCTGAAGGTTTCTTAAAGTATTCTATTATTTTAAAATTTTTCCCGAAGCTTTTATATAATTTAACTCTTGTTCTAGCTCTATGTTTTTTAACTGTAAGTCATATAATTTATTTTGGAAATCTGAAGCTAATTTTTCAGCTATTTCAGTTTTCTCATTAGCTTCATCTAAGTTTTTTTTAAGTTCTTCTATTTCTTTTTTAAGAGGATTCATTTCCTCTATGTGATTATCTTTATTTTTTAGTTCTAATTTTAAAGAATCTATTTCATCTTGTTTTTTACCAAGCTCTTCAACTTTATTATTAAGTTCTAACTTTATTCTTTTCATCTCTAGTTGAACTTCTTGGTTAGGTTCTTCTGCTTTTTTAGCTAATTCTTTATTTTCTTTAGTTAGCCTATCATTTTCTTCTGAACATTCAAATAGTAAATCAGTAACAGTTAATGATGATAATATAGCTACTTGAGATGTACTAAGTATTGGATTAGCTTCTGCTATTCTACTCATATCTTCATCTACATAATGAGCTATTTTTATCATATAATCTTTAGATTTCTCAGATACCATAGGATATTCAGATCCATGTATCTTTACTGTAACCTTGTTCATCCTAACCCCCCCTACATTTGTTTCTTAATTAATTTGATCTTAAATTTGCATTTAGTTTTTCACTTAGTTCACTTACTATTTTATCATGAACTTTTGCTACATCTTCATCAGTTAAAGTTTTATCTTTACTTCTGTAAGTTATTGAGTATGCTATAGATTTATGTCCTTCTTCTATTTGAGCTCCTTTATAAACATCAAATAATTGATAGCTTTCTAATATATCTGCTCCATTAGCCTTTATTATATCTTCTATTTGTTTAACAAATACTTCATCCTTAACTAATAAAGCTATATCTCTAGTAGTCGCTGGATATTTAGGTAATGGATTATACACTTTAAAGTTATTTAAGTTCTCAAATACTGAGTCTATATCTATCTCTGCAATATATACTCTTTGGCTTAAATCATAGTTTTCTAATACATCTGGATGTAGCTCTCCAAATGTTCCTATACATATATTATTATACACTAATTTAGCGCATCTTCCAGGGTGGAATGTTAAATTTTTAGTTTCTGGTTCAACTTCATATCCATTAAATCCAACATTCTTTAGTATAGTCTCAACCGCACCTTTTACTGAGAAGAAATCTACTTCTTTTCCATACATTCCTATAGATAATTTCTTTCCTTCTACAGGCAATCCATCTTGAGGTCTAAATGTATTCCCACATTCAAAAGCATAAACTTCTTCAACTTTATGAGATAAGTTTGTTGATATTACATCAAGCATATTAGGTATTAAAGTAGTTCTCATAACAGAAGTTTCTTCACCTAAAGGATTTATTATTTTAACAAATTCTCTTCTTTCATCATTTTCAGCTAGATTTATTTTATCTACTCCTTTTGGACTTACAAATGAATATGTTAATATTTCATTTAATCCAACAGCTATAGAATTAGATTTTATATCATCCACAAATTTTTGATTATCTGTTTTAACTCCTGCTGTAGCATTTCCTTCTAAAGTTGCAGATGGTATATTATCATATCCATATATTCTAGCAATTTCTTCTAAAATATCAGCATCTTCATATATATCTAGTCTAAAGCTAGGTACTTCTAATTCTAATTTATCGGATGAAACTAGATTGCACTTAAACTCTAAGTTTTCTAGTATGTTTATAAATTGTTCCATAGATACATTAACACCTAATAATTTATTTATTCTTGTTGGATTAACGCTTATTTTTTGCACTTCTTCTTTTTTCGGGTAATAATCAAGCATACCGTTTAAAACTTTACCACAATCTAATTCTTCTATTAATTGACATGCTCTATTCACAGCAGCTTCTGTTAGATTTACATCTATTCCTTTTTCAAATCTTGACGAAGCTTCTGTTCTTAATCCTAATTTTTTAGATGTTGATCTTATATTTTCTTTTGCAAAACTTGCGCCTTCAAGGAATATAGACGTAGTAGTCTCTTTTACTTCAGAGTTTTCTCCGCCCATTATTGCAGCTAAATCTAAAGTCTTGTCTTGGTTTCCTATAACTAGCATATCTGATGTTAATGTTCTTTGGGTACCATCTAATGTAGTAAATTCTTCACCTGCTTGTGCAAGTTTTACTATCATTTTATTATATTTTATATCTTCTAAATCAAATGCATGTAATGGTTGTCCAAGTTCTAGCATAACATAATTAGTTATATCTACTATGTTATTTATAGGTCTCATACCAGCCTCTATAAGTCTTCTTTGCATCCAATATGGAGAAGGCCCTACTTTAACATCTTTTATAACTTTTCCACAATATCTCTTGCATAATTCTGTTTGAACATCTATTTCAAACTCCATTTCTTCATTAGATCCATTTACACTTATTTGTGGATATTTTAATTCTTTTCCTAAAGTTACTGCAGCTTCTCTAGCTATACCTATTATAGATCTACAATCAGGTCTATTTGATGTTATTTCAAATTCGATTAAAGCATCATTTATTCCTAAAGCATCTCTTACATCCATTCCTAACTCAAATGAATCTTGATGGTCTAATATATATATCCCATCTTTTTTATGTTCTTCAACATATTGAGAAGGTATAGTTAATTCTTCCGCTCCACAGAACATTCCTTCTGAAAGAACACCTCTTAATTTGCCTTTTTTTATTTTGAAGTCACCTGGTAAAACAGCTCCTATTCTTGCAACTGGAACATAATCTCCAACTTTTATATTTGTTGCATTAGTTACTATTTGAAGTATTTGCCCATTAGCAACTTCAACCTTAGTAACCTTTAATCTATCTGCATCTGGATGCTGTTCTATTTCAAGTATTTTACATACTTCAACTCCATTAGTTTCTTTTCCAAAGAACTCTACTTTTTCAACTTTTGAACCAGTCATAGTCATCATATCAGCGAATTCTTGAGTTTCTCTATCTATATCAACGTAGTCTCTAAGCCATTTTAAAGGTACTAACATATTAAATCCTCCTAATTAAAATTGATTTAAAAATCTCATATCATTTTCAAATAATAATCTTATATCATCTATTTCATACTTAAGCATTGTTATTCTATCAAGTCCCATACCAAAAGCAAATCCACTATAAACTTCAGGATCTATTCCACAGTTTCTTAATACATTTGGATGAACCATTCCAGCTCCTAGTATCTCTATCCATCCTTCACCTTTACACATTTGGCAACCTGCACCTTCACACTTAAAACAAGTAACATCTACTTCTGCACTTGGCTCTGTGAATGGGAAGTTATGTGGTCTAAATTTAGTTTTAGTATGCTCTCCAAATAACTTCTTCACAAACATATCTAATGTTCCTTTTAACTGAGCCATAGTAACATCTTTTCCAACTACAAGCCCTTCTATTTGATGGAACATTGGTGAATGTGTTGCATCTGGAGCATCAAACCTAAAGCATCTACCTGGAGATATTATTTTTATTGGTAACTCTTCATTTTTCATAGTTCTAACTTGAACTGGAGATGTTTGAGTTCTAAGTAATAACTCATCATTTATATAGAAAGTATCACTCATATCTCTAGATGGATGGTCTTTTGGAGCATTTAATGCATCAAAGTTGTTTTCAACTGTTTCTACTTCAGGCCCTTCTGCTATTGAGAATCCCATCCCTATAAATATTTCGCTTACTTCACCTATAATTTGAGATATAGGATGTTTTTTACCTACTTTAAATTCTTTAGCTGGCATAGTTACATCTAAAACTTCTTCAGATAATTTTTTTTGCTTTTCAACATTTTTTAATTCTTCTTTTTTAGTACTTATAGCATTGTCTATGCCTTCTCTAACTTCGTTAGCAACCTTTCCTATTACAGGTCTTTCTTGTGCTGATAGTTTACCCATTTCTTTTAATATAGCTGTTATTTCACCTTTTTTTCCTAAGTACTTAACTCTTAAAGACTCTACTGCTTCTATATCTTGCATGTCTTTTATTTCACTTAATGCTGATTGTTGTAAATTAAGTAATTTTTCTTGCACTACAGTCACCCTTTCATTTCAATTTTTATACAAAAAAAAGCCCTTCATCCCTATCTAGGGACGAAAGGCTATTATTTCGCGGTACCACCCTAGTAGCTTGATTTATTAAAAATAATTCAAACCACTCGAAAAACGTAACGTGTTTTATAACGTCATAGCCTACTTAATTTTCAACTATGATACTCCAGAGGGAACTTCTTTTAATAACTTAGAAAGCACTTTCAGCCTAGGTACTTATCTCTATGCTAAGGACTATTAAAATACTTTTCTCTTTCACAGTATTTTTAAATATTGAACTTTGATTGTAAATTATATCATATATAGTGTGAATTTTCAATATAAGTATATTATATAATATTCTTTTTAATTTCATACATCAATATAGCTGAACTTATAGCTGCATTTAAAGATTCCGCTTTTCCGTATATAGGAATTTTAACTAATATATCCGATTTACTTATAAGTTCATCATTAACACCATTAGCTTCATTTCCTATAACAAGTGCAGTTTTATGTTTATAATCTACACTATCATAAAAATTATCTGTATTTAAATAACTTGATACAATATCAAAATCTCTGCCTTTTAGCTCTTTTAATGCTTCATCTTGAGTCATATTTACTATCTTCATATCAAATATTGAACCCATTGTAGATCTTGTGACTTTACTATTATATATGTCTACACAGCCTTTTAAGTTTATTATCGCATCGACTCCAGCAGCATCTGCTGTTCTTATTATAGTTCCCATGTTTCCTGGATCTTGTATTCTATCTAATATTAATACAAATCTGCAATTTTCACTTAAAATATCTTCTATGTTGCTTTTTTTTATTCCAATTACCCCAACTATGCCTTGAGTACTTTCAGTATCTATAAATTCATTGAATATTTTATTTGTAGTTTTATATACTTTTATATTTTTACCTTCTAAAACTTTTAAAAACTCGACATGCTCTTCTTTATTTTCAAAGTTTTCATTTATAAATACATATTGTAAATCTGCTTTACAATCTATAGCTTGAGTTAATATTCTAAAACCCTCTATCAAAAACTTAGATTCTTTTAATCTGTTTTTATTTTTTAAAAGAGATTTAGTTAGTTTAACTTTTTCATTATCTTTACTGCTTATACATGCTATCATCTTTTATTTTCTCCTAAATGAAAAGTCATTGTCTGATGTTATTGTACTTATTTTACTATTTTGACCTATAACAACTAGTATGCTTCCTGCATTTAATTTTTCCTCTGGAGATGGTGTTACATTTATAGTTTTATCGCACTTTATAGCCAATACTGTAATTTCATATTTAGCTCTTAAATCTAATTCTATTAATGTTTTCCCTTCCCATTCTCTAGGTGTAACAATTTCAACTATAGAATAGTCTGGATCTAGTTCTATATGGTCTAATATATTGTTTGAAACTAAATTATGAGCTACCCTAACTCCCATATCTCTTTCAGGGAATACAACTCTATCAGCTCCTATTTTATATAAAACCTTAGCTTGTAACTCATCTTTTGCCTTACATACAATTTGCTCTACACCCATTTCTTTAGCTATTAATGTAGCCATTATAGAGGCTCTTATATCAGAACCTATTGCAATTATCGCTACATCAAAATTTCCCATTCCTAAAGCTCTAAGTGCTTGTTCATCCGTAACATCTACTATAGCTGCATGTGTAACTTTCTCAGATATAGCTTGTACTGCATCATCACTTTTATCTATTGCCATTACTTGATGACCTAATAAGTGCATTGTAGTTGCTACTGACGATCCAAATCTTCCACAACCTATAACTATATACTGTTTCATACCTATTCTCTCCTAACTTTCTACCCTACTATAATTTTACCTTCTGGGAATCTTATCACTTGTTTCTTAACAGAATTTTTAGCTACTAAAGCTATAAATATAGTTAAAAATCCGACTCTTCCCATAAACATATAAATCATTATTACTATTTTGCCAAATAAATTTAAATTAGGGCTTCCACCTATACTTGATCCTACTGTTGCAAATGCCGATATAACTTCAAATCCAGATTCAACTAAATCAAATGAATCTTGAGTTAAGTTTATAATTAGAGTTCCGATTATTACTGCTGATAATCCAATAAAGAATAGTCCTAATGCTTTTCTTGCTGCATTAATTCCTACTCTTCTTTCAAATACCTCTATATCTTCTCTTTGAAATACAAAACTTTTTACAGAAAGTACTATAGTTGCAATAGTTGCAGTCTTAATCCCCCCACCTGTAGAACAAGGTGAAGCTCCTATAAACATTAAAATAATCATTATAAATAAACTAGCTTGATGCATAGATGCTAAGTCTATAGTGTTAAATCCAGCAGTTCTTGGTGTAATTGATTGGAATAGTGATCCTAATAATTTACCTTTTAGTGAAAGATCTCCTAATGTTTTAGGATTTGAATATTCTATAAAGAATATAAATACCATTCCTGTAATTATTAATACTGCCGTTGTTATTAATACTACTTTTGAATGTATGTTTAATTTAGATACTTTTTTATTCCTTATTACATCTAAAATTACTGGGAAACCTATCCCTCCAAGCACTATAAGCACTGAAACTGTAATGCTTACAGTCACATTATTTACATATTTTGTAATTGAAGTAAATGCTCCACTTACATTTCCCATAAGGTCAAACCCTGCATTACAAAATGCAGAAATTGCATGGAAAATACTAAACCAAGCTCCTTTAACTAATCCAAACTCTGGTATAAATACAGTTGATAGCATTAATGCTCCAATACCTTCTATTATAAATGTCATCAATAGTACATATCTAGTTAATTTAACTAGACCAGATAAGTCGATTTGGTTTAATGCTTCTTGTATAAGAAGTCTTTCTTTAAGGTTTATCCTTTTTTTAGTTATTAATGCAAATAAAGTTGTTATTGTCATAAATCCTAAACCACCAATTTGAATCAATCCAATTATTACCATCTGTCCAAATAAGTTCCAATGTGTAGCTGTATCTACCACTACTAAACCTGTTACACAGACAGCAGATGTAGATGTAAATAAAGCATCTACAAATGGAGTTGATTCTCCTGTGTTTGTAGCAATAGGAAGTGTAAGTAGTATAGCTCCTATTAATATAACAGTAGCAAAACCAATCACCATTATTTGAGGTGGATTTAATTTATTGATTGGCTTTTTGATCTTCAAAATAAACTCTTTCACCTACTTTATCTCCTCCTGTATATATTATAATTAAGCAGTTATTATGTATAATTATATTATTGCACTTAAAGCAATAATAAAATACATTATATACTTAGTTTTTAAATATATCTACACTTAAATAGAAATTTGTAATTTTAAAAATATTTACTATATATTTACATAAATTTAACATATGTAAAATTTTTTATTTAACAAAAAAAACTCTGAGTATTAACCCAGAGTTTTATATAATTAAGCTAATTTTTCTTTAGCAACTTCTACTAATTTAGCGAATCCTTGAGGATCGTTTATAGCCATTTCAGATAACATTTTTCTGTTAACTTCAACACCTGCTAATTTTAATCCGTTCATAAATCTTGAATAAGACATTCCGTTAGCTCTAGTACCTGCATTTATTCTTTGTATCCAAAGTTTTCTGAAATCTCTCTTCTTTAATTTTCTACCAACATAAGCATGCTTTAATGCTTTCATTACAAACTCGTTAGCTGGTCTGTATAATTTACTTCTTGATCCTCTAAAACCTTTTGCAAGTTTTAATACTTTCTTATGCTTCTTACGAGCGTTCATAGCTTTTTTAACTCTTGCCATCGTCGTAACCTCCTTCGTTTATCTCTCTTGTTAATAATTTTATCTATTTTTTCGATCTTATAAGTATGGTAATAATTGTGCTATTCTTCTAGCATCACCTTCGCTAACTATTCCAGACTTTCTTAATTGCATTTTAGTCTTAGCATCTTTCTTAGTTAGTATATGTCTTCTGAAAGCTTTACCTCTCTTTAACTTTCCACTAGCAGTTTTCTTGAATCTTTTAGCTGCTCCTCTATGAGTTTTCATTTTAGGCATATTAATATCCTCCTCTCAAATATATATCTATTTTTTTGGATCTATCATTACAACCATATTATTCCCCTCAAATGCTGGGGCCTTTGTTGGTTCTCCAAACTCTTTTACTAACTCTATAAATTTAAGCATTACTTGTTTTCCTAAGTCTTTATGTCCTAGCTCTCTACCTCTAAATCTAAGTTCAACCTTTACTTTGTCTCCCTTTTTAAGGAATTTCATAGCTTGATTAGCTTTAGTGCTTAGGTCATTTTGCTCTATACCTGGTCTTAATCTAACTTCTTTTACAGTTACAACCTTTTGCTTTTTCTTAGATTCTTTTTCTTTTCTAGATTGCTCATATTTATACTTACCGTAATCCATTATCTTACATACTGGTGGATTTGCATTCGGTGACATTTTTACTAAATCTAAATTTTTCTCGTTTGCTATTAACTGTGCATCTCTAGCAGACATTATTCCTAGTTGCTCACCAGTTTCTGAAAGAACTCTTATTTCCTTATCTCTTATCTCATCATTGATTGCTAATTCCTTACTAATAGTAGGACACCTCCAATTTTATATTAAAAAAGGCGAATGATATCATCATCCGCCATATAAGTTATCACAATTAGTAAACATAATTCTTAAATCGTAACCTATATTTACCTTACTAACTTGTTCGTTGCAAGGTGAGAAGCAGACTTCTTCTTGTTTTTTATTACTTTATATACTATATCATCACTTTAAATATATGTCAATTATTTTTTAATTTTTATATTTAAATATATGTCAATTATTTTTTAATTTTTATAATTAATTATTTAATTTATGGTTATACTTTTAAAGAAGTAAATATTTTTAATTTGAAAATATAAAAATTTAATAATATTAATTTGAAAATCGGCAAATATATGTAGTAACAACAATTTTTATAACTGAGGTGTTTGACTATGAAAATGTTAGATAATTTTTTAAAGAAAATCAATAACCCTGCGCCTGCTTTTAACCAAACAAAAATGGACAAAGAAACTTCTAACGAAAATTCTGATTCAACTAAGCCTAAAACAACGTTTAATGACGTAGCTGGATTAGAAGAAGTTAAAGAAGAACTATTTGAGATAGTAGATTTCATGAGAAATCCTACAAAATATCAAAAAATGGGTGCTAAAATTCCTAAAGGAGTTCTATTTTATGGACCTCCTGGTACAGGTAAAACATTACTTGCTTCAGCTATGGCTGGAGAAACAAATGCATCATTTTTCAATGTAACAGGATCTGAATTCGTTGAAAAATATGTAGGTGTAGGAGCTAAAAGAGTTAGAACATTATTTGAAAAAGCTAGAAAGGAAGCTCCTAGTATAATATTCATAGATGAAATTGACGCAATAGGAGCCAAAAGACATCTAGAAAGTAATAACGAAAAGGATCAAACATTAAACCAGCTACTTGTTGAGATGGATGGATTTAATAAAGATTCAAACATACTTATAGTAGGTTCAACTAATAGATTAGATTTATTAGATGATGCCTTACTTAGACCTGGTAGATTTGATAGACACGTTCATATAGGTGAACCGAACTACCATACTAGATTAGAAATATTAAAAGTTCACACTAAAAACAAACCTATTGATAACTCTGTAGACTTAAATTTATTAGCTAAAAAAACACATGGATTCAACGGTGCTCATTTAGCAAACATCGCAAATGAAGCTGCTATATTTGCAGTAAGAGAAAATAGTGAAAACATCAATAGCATTCATTTTGACAAAGCAATTGAAAGAGTTATAGCTGGACTTGAATCTAAAAACTCTAAACTTATTGAAAAAGAAAAACGTATAGTATCTTATCATGAAGCAGGGCATGCACTAGTTAGTAATACTTTAGGCATTAACCCTATTCAAAAAATATCTATAATCCCTAGAGGACAAGCTCTTGGATATGTGCTTCAACTACCTGATGAAGATAGATATATCTACACTAAAGATGAGCTTTTAGGTAAAATTAAAATTTTACTTGCAGGTAAAGCTGCTGAAGAAATTATATTTGGTCATAAATCAACAGGAGCTAAAGATGACTTGAAAAAAGTAACTGATATAGCGACTCAAATGGTTTGTGATTACGGTATGAGTAATCTTGGAGCTATGACTATAGACCAAAACCAAAAAAACTTCTTATCAAAACAAATACAAGAAGAAACTACAAGTATAATAGATGATTGTTATAAAGAAACTCTTAATCTTTTAAACTCTAGTTTAAATGATCTTCATTTAGTATCTCAACATTTATTTGATAAAGAAACTATGACTCATGAAGAATTAAAAGATATAATTAGAAAAGAATGTGTATAAAAAAAGTTAGCCTTATCGGCTAACTTTTTTTATTAAAACTATGCTTGAATTACATTAGTTCTTTCTTCTATTTCTTTTAATACATTAGAAACAAATGCATCAACATCCATAGATCCCATTTCTCCATTGTCTCTTGATCTTACAGATATTATATTCTCATTAACTTCTTTTTCTCCAACTACTATCATGTATGGAACTTTTTGAAGTTGAGCTTCTCTTATCTTATAACCTATTTTTTCAGCTCTATCGTCAAGTTCTACTTTTATACCTTTATCAAATAATACATTTCTAACTTCTTCTGCATAATCTTTGAATCTATCAGATACAAGTAATATTTTAGCGTGTACTGGAGATATCCAAGTTGGGAATTTACCAGCATAATGTTCTATTAATATACCTATAAATCTTTCTATACTTCCTAATGCAACTCTGTGTATCATAACAGGTCTATGTTTCTCTCCATCTTCACCTATATAACTGATATCAAATCTTTGAGGTAATTGCATATCTAATTGTATAGTTCCACATTGCCAAGTTCTTCCTAAACAATCTTTTAAGTGGAAGTCTATCTTAGGACCATAGAATGCTCCATCTCCTGCATTTATTACATAAGGTAGATTTAATTCTTCTAGGGCTTCTCTTAGTCCATTTTCAGCAGCTTCCCACTCTTCATCTGTTCCCATTGAATCTTCTGGTCTAGTTGATAACTCTAAGTGATATTCAAATCCAAATACAGAATATACTTTATCTATTAATGAAACAACACCTTTTATCTCATCTTTTATTTGTTCTGGTAACATGAATATATGTGCATCATCTTGAGTAAATGCTCTAACCCTCTTAAGACCATTTAAAGCCCCTGATAATTCATGTCTATGAACTCTTCCTAACTCAGCAACTCTCATAGGGAAGTCCTTATAAGAATGTTGTTTAAAGTTATAGTATAACATACCACCTGGACAGTTCATTGGTTTTATAGCAAATTGCATATCATCTATATCTACAGTGTACATATTTTCTTTATAGTGATACCAGTGTCCTGAAGTTTCCCATAGTTTTTGGTTTAATATTATAGGAGTTTCTATTTCCACATATCCGTCTTTTCTGTGTAATTCTCTCCAAAATTTTAGTAACTCATTTTTAAGTTCCATACCTTTTGGTAAGAATAATGGGAATCCAGGTCCTTCTTCTGGTATAAAGAATAATTCTAATTCTTTACCTAATTTTCTATGGTCTCTTTTCTTAGCTTCTTCTAATAGATGTAAGTATGCTTCTAAATCTTTATTCTTTTCAAAAGATGTTCCATATATTCTTTGTAACATCTTGTTCTTTTCATCTCCACGCCAGTAAGCTCCAGTTACATTTTGTAATTTAATAGCCTTAACTTTTTTAGTAGTAGATAAGTGTGGTCCCCTACACAAGTCTGTAAAATCTCCTTGTTTATAAAAAGATATAATTTCTCCCTCAGGTAGTTCTGATATAAGCTCTACCTTGTAGTTTTCCCCTTGTTCTTCCATTAACTTTATAGCATCTTCTCTTGTTAACTCAAATCTTTCTATAGCTAAATCTTCTTTAGCTATTTTTTTCATTTCAGCTTCTATTTTTTCTAGATCTTCTGGAGTTAGTCTATACTCTAAATCTATATCATAATAGAATCCATTTTCTATACTTGGCCCTATAGCTAATTTAGCTTCTGGGTATAATCTTTTTATAGCTTGAGCTAACATATGAGCAGATGTATGTCTAAAAACATCTTTTCCTTCTTCATCATCAAATTTAAATAAGTTTAATTCACAATCTTCATTAACTTCAAAGTCTAACCCCACAACTTCTTCATTAACAGATGCAGCCACTATACTTCTAGCTAATCCTTCACTTATAGATTTAGCAATCTCTATAACAGTAGTACCTTTAGCATACTCCTTCACAGATCCGTCTTTTAAAGTAACTTTTATCATAACCTTTTACCTCCTTAATTTTTTTCTGTATAATAAAAAAACTCGGCCCATGAAAATCATGGGACGAGTAACATTCGCGGTTCCACCCAAGTTGGCATGTGTTAAACACTGCCCTCTTGATGACTATAAGGTTGTCAACCGAGTACTTTTACTTATAAGCGCTTATAAGCTACTAAACCCTGCTCCAAGGTAGTTTTCAAATAGTCATACTTAGATATACTTTCAGCCTATGATATATCCTCTCTAAAAATTGTTTCTATTTTACTCTTCCTTTTCATAGCAATTATATTAATATTAATACAAATTATATCAAATCAAATAACATATATCAACCATAAATATTATATAATTTTATATATTTTTTTTGTTACATAAAATTTAT
>NZ_JAKEDR010000073.1 GCF_023653455.1 Paraclostridium ghonii | reverse complement strand
TATCTCCTTTGAATTCCATATCTTAATATATTATTTCCTAAATCTTAATATATTTATCCTATTTTTTCATAGATTATATTTAGATAATATGTAAAAAATATATTTAACGTTGAATTTATAGAGGTGATAAAATGAATAATCAAAAAAAAAGAAACTCTTTTTTTATAATTGCATTTTTTATAATTTCAGCTTTTTTAGTAGGTGGTAAGTTTGATTTATTTGATAAAATTAAAACTCAAATATTAAATACAGACCAAACAACTAAGGAATATAGTTGGTATTTTAATCCAAGAAATGATGGAAAGCAACCTACACCTATTAAGGAGGCTTCATTTTTCAAAAAATATAATGCATATTATGTTGGAAATACTGCTGAAAAGGTATTATATTTGACTTTTGATGCTGGATATGAAAGTGGAAATACTGAAAAAATATTAGATACTTTAAAAAAACATAATGCACCTGCTGCATTCTTTGTAGTAGATCATTATTTAAAATCAAATCCTGAAATGGTAAAAAGAATGACCCAAGAAGGACATTTAGTCTGTAATCATTCAAAATCGCATCCTTCTATGGCTAGTATAACTGATTTTGATAAGTTTAAAGAAGAAATTGTTACTGTAGAAAATAGATACAAAGAAATAACTGGCAAAAGTATGCCTAAATACTTTAGACCTCCTATGGGTAAGTTTAGTGAAAAATCACTTGAATATACGCAGGAGTTAGGATATGACACTATATTTTGGAGTTTTGCTTATGTGGATTGGTATGAAAATAAGCAACCTAGTCATGAAGAAGCTAAACAGAAAATTTTCACTAGAACACATCCTGGTGCTATATTACTTCTTCATCCTAACTCAAAAACGAATGCAGATATATTAGATGATGTTTTAACTCATTGGGAACAAGAAGGTTATACAGTAAAAAGTTTAGATCACCTTACAAAAAAGAAATCATCTAATAATACTGATTTAAAAATATTAGAAAATAAATAAAAGAATAAAAGCAGATATTATAATATCTGCTTTTATTCTTTTACGCTTCTAACAATACGGATTTCCCATTATAAGTACCTACCCAATAAGGTTTATATATACTTTTAATATCTAAAACTTTTATATCATGTATATGACATTTGCTACTTATGACATTATTTTTTATTATTTTTATCATTTCATTTTTTATATTCTCTAGCATATTAATTTCATCTATTTCAGGTTTTTTTATATTTTTTTTTGAAATATTTATTTTAGAAGTATCTGGAGTTTTCTCTATAGATTTTGAAAATCCTGTATGAGTATTTACTAACATAATAATTTTACTTCTATTTATATCTTGTTTAAATATATTTTTCCCTTTTATTTTAATACTTATATCATAAGTTATAACTTTATGTTCTATGTATTTAAGAGTTGTATTTTTTATCCTAGGGTTTAATTGAACTACTTTACTCATTAATGGTATATTATCTCTTTCAAATTTTTTCACATCATTCTTTTTTAATTTTACTTCTATAGCATCTACTATCACGATAATTCCTCCCAAGATATAATTAGTCTTTTATAAATTATATTAAAGCTATCCTAAGTTTAATGTCTGTACATTTTTTAATATATTTTTTTGTATTATTTTACATGAATTTTTAAATAAAATTTGATAAATATATAATTAAAACAACATATAAAGGACTGATTATTATGCCACACTTTAAGTATATATGTATATTATGTTTTATATTTATTTTTTCAACTTCAAACTCATATTGTTTGAATTTTAAAGATACTACTTCACCTAAAATAGATATTATTTCTCCTGTTAATGCACAACAATATATTATTTCTAGACCAACTATACGAGCAAATTTTAAGGATGAAAATAATATAGATTTAAAAAGCATTAAACTTTTAGTTAATTATAAAGATGTTACTAAACATTGTAAAATTGAAAATGATTCTATTTTGTATAAACCTAAAAATAAATTTAAAAGAGGAACTCAAATAGTAGAATTACAAGTTAGTGATAATAATAAAAACAAATCTAAAATGGAATGGTATTTTAATGTAGGTACTCCAAATTATAATCATTATTATGGTTTACTTCATTCTCATACTTCAAATAGTGATGGACATGGAAGCTTTGAAGATGCCTACTATAATGCTAAATTTAAAGCCAAGTTAGACTTTTTTGCCATAACAGATCATTCAAATATGTTAGATAATGATACAGAGGTTACTTTAGATGATGCAAGTTTAAGTTCTAAATGGACAAGTTTAATTAACGTATCTAATGACTATATTTCTAAAGACAATTTTTTAGCTATTAAAGGTTTTGAAATGACATATCCATATAAAAATAAAAAAGACCCTATTGGTCATATAAATGTCTTCAATACTAATGGATTTATATCTACAAATGATTCTCTTTATTCTGATTTAGATAAATTCTATAAAGAAATTTATAGACATGATAATTTAATCGCACAGTTTAATCATCCATGTGATTTGTTTGGAAGATTTAATAATTTAAAATATAATAAAGATGCCGATAGTGTAGTTTCATTAATAGAAGTTTGTAATGGATATAATAAAGATATTTCTAAGAATAAAATTTCCTTTGATGACTATCAAAATGCATTAGATTTAGGTTGGCATCTAGCACCTACTTCTAACCAGGATAATCACCGTACTGATTGGGGTGTGGCAAATGAATTTAGGACAGTTGTATTATGCACAGGCTTAAATGAAAATTCATTTTACGATTCATTAAAGAATATGAGAGTTTACGCTACCCAAGATAAGAATATAAAAATAGATTATACTATAAATGATCAAATAATGGGATCTACTATAAAAAACACATCAAATTTATATTTTAATATAAGTGTAATTGATAATGATTATAAAGATAAAATAAAAAAAATAGAAGTAATTTCTAATAAAGGTAAAGTAGTTGCATACAAAAACTTTAATTCTAATTTAACTAAACTTGAATTAAAACTTTCTACATTTAAAGATTCTTACTATTATGTTAAAGTATATCAAAATAATGATAAAATTTCAGTTACTGCTCCTATTTGGGTTGAATTTAATAAAAAACAATGATGAAAGATTAATCTTTCATCATTGTTTTTATATAAACTCCAACACCATTTGATGTATTTTTAGTCATTACATATGATAATGCACCAATTAATTTATTATCTTGAATTATAGGAGATCCACTCATTCCTTGAACTATTCCTCCATATTTTTCAAGTAATTCTTTATCTTGTATTTTAAAATCAAAATTTTCTATTGAACTAGCTTTTTTATTTATTTTTGTAATATTTATTTTATAGTAATTTTCTTTATTTTCATTATGTTTCATAACTATAAAAGCTTCTCCTAATTTAATATCATCTTCATCTGCAACTTTATATACATTTTTATAATTATTAAAATTTATTGAAGTTATATTTCCTTTAACGCTATGATTTCCTATACTTGAAATTTCGCCCAATGAATTTTTATTTTTGTTTCCACTTATATTACCTACATACTTTTTAGATGATTTTTTAATATATGATAAATTTGACTTATATATCTTTCCTTTATTTTCAATTAAACTTTCATTTTCCTCAAATTCGATATTATGTCCTACTGCTCTAAATTCTAAATTATAAGGATTTATATATGTTAAAGTGGCTGTATACGGAATCTTATCTACTAAACATTCTGATTTAAGCTGATTTTTATCAACTTTAGCATTTATTTTGTTGTTATTTCTTATTAAGGTTAAATTTATTTTTTCATTTTCTTTCATTGAAATAATTATACTTATCATATCTTGCTTTGATATTATGTTTTTACTTTTTTGTTTAAATACTCTTTCTACTACATCTCCACTTATACAATCTATTGAATCATAATTTTTAAGCAAAGAATTTTTTTCCACCCCAAATAACATTATCTTTTCAGTATTTAATTCCATATGCAACAGATCTCCTCCTATTATAACTTCTGAAGGTATTTTTTGATTTTTTTGCATTGAATAAACACCATTTGGTAATAATATTAATATCATATTTATTATAAAAAAAATAAAAAACTTAATTCCTTTAGATGATTGCATATATTGTCACCTTCTTAAATTAGTTTAGTATTTGTTTTATTATTATTTGCTTAAAGTCAGGTTAATATAATGGTTACTATTTTACATAATTCCCATAGCTATATTTACCTGTTTATAAAATAAAAAAATTCGCTTTGCTTGAGCGACTACTTCGGCGAACCACTTCATGTAACCAACGACCTTAAGAAAGCGCTCCATTGCTCAAGTTTATAAGTTAGAAATTATATTTATCCACAGTTCAGGATTAAATATAATTTCCTAAGGATTAAAAAAACACCTTTTAAAGGTAACTTTTTAAAATTTATATAATGTCTAAGTGTCCATAATTTCTCTCTATAACAATACCTTTATTCTCAAAAGATATTTTATTTTTAAATAAAGGACCATCTATTACAAATGTGTGGTATTCTCCATTTTCACCACAAACATCTGACCCAGTACTTTTAATTTCAAAAACAACTTCTTTTGTAAGTTTTTTTCCTAAAAAAGATTCATTTAAATAATCTAAATTTACAGTTTTTATTATAGTTGTAAATCCGCTTTCTATAAATTCATAAACTAATGATTCTCTATTTTCTTGCCATAGTGGAAAAATAGATTCAAGCCCAGCCTTATTACATCTTTCTATATCCCATTTTTTATGTTCTTCAATGTCTATATCTCCAAATGCACAAATATTTGCACCAAGTTCTTTTGCTTTTGTCAAAACGTTTTCAAATTCTTTTTCATATTCACAGACATCACATTCAACTTTCAATAACGGTATTTCTAAACTTTCACTTACTTGTTGTAATAGTTTATTATTTATTCCATGTGTCCATGATTTATCAGCGTCTTTTTTTATAGTTGTTAAAAGTGCTACTGGCTCATAACCTTTTTTTATCATTCTATATAATGCCAGTGTACTATCTTTTCCTCCGCTAAAGGCCATAACAAATTTATTTTTCATTGTTTAAATCTCTCCTAATATGTATTATTTACATTAATTTTATCACATATAGTTAATTTACTAAATATATATGTTTATATTAATCTAATCAGGTTCCATTATTCATTATGATAATACTATTATTTTTATTGCAAAAAAATAGAGCCCTTTGGACTCTTTTATATTAATAATACTTTCATCTTTCAATAAATATTTAAAATAATTATAAATATTATCTCTTTTTATATACTTATAATATTCACTACACTATATTATCGGTTTCTTAACTTTTTCTTCTTTCTTTAGTTTGACTTTAGGTTCACTTGGTAAACCAAACCTTGGGATAAATCTATCAAGCCCTGTTACTGTTAGTATAAGTATTGATCCAACTGTAACAAATGCCATAATATTATACTTTATAATGTCAAATGGTACAAAATTATGAAGCGGATATACAGCTGTTAATATACCTACATAAAATCCTATGTAAACATGCCATGGTATTAATTGAGAACCAAATACTCCTAGAGAACTTGAAAATGTTGCATTTCTTAAACGCAATTGATATAAATCCGCTTCACTGCCCTCTACCTTCTCTTCAACTAATCCTTTAATTATCGGTCCTACCGTAACAATTTGAGCCATTTCATCTGCAAGTGCAGCATTCCCTACAAAGCATAGCAACCCGTTCATAAACATTAATTGTTTTACATTTTTAGATACTTTTAATACAAACATTGATAGTGGCTCAAAAGCTTTCATCTTGTTCATTATTCCCCCAAATGCTCCAACCCACATCATCATAACTATAACCCACGAACCTGCCTCCGAAAATCCTGACATCATTAAATCTAAGAAAGATTTTAAAGACTCAACAGTACCTGCAAAAGTTCCTAATATAAATGATGCTACTATACCAACCGATAAACAAATTAATGTAGGTAACCCTTTTATAGCCACCACTAAAACTAGTATCAAAGGTATTGCCATGTAATATGGAACCCCTGATTTCACTTGATTTAATAGTTCTACTGCTGATGGCCTTTTAGCTCCTAAGTCAACTATAACTTGATGTGGTATTTTATCTATGGCAGCCGCTGCATTTGTAGATTCAGTAGGTAATCCCATAGTAATACTCAGTGCAAATATAGCAATAACTGTTATTACTAAACATATTATTGACCAAGGGCCTTGAGACTTGATTCGATCTACAACCTCAACACCTTGTATTCCTGAACTTACTACAGTTGTATCTGAAATAAGTCCAATATTGTCTCCAAAGCAAGCTCCGCCAGCAATAGATGCTGTAGTTAGTAAAATACTTCCACCAACCATATGATTTAACCATAAAAATATTGGAGCACATGCTGCAAATGTTCCCCAAGATGTTCCAGTAGCTACTGAAAGAATTGCAGTAACTAAAAATGAAACAACTGCAACTGTTCTTCCTGTTACACCTAAAGAGAGTGCTATATTTACTAAAGATGCTCCTACTCCTGTTGACATAAATGCTTCGGCCATTGCATATGCAAGCATTAGTATGAAGAAAACCAAATTTAAATGCTTTACATTGTCAACTGCACAATCAACTAAATCATTAAACTTAAACTTCTCTGTTATTGATGCTACTATAAATGCATATACAGTAGATATTGGAGCTGCTATTAAACAGTCCACCTTAAAAATCATTAACCCTGCCAGCATAAATACTGGTGAAAACTTAAATAATCCAACAAAAAACCTATATAATCCAACCCAAAACCTCATAAGGTAAGCCCCCTTGATATATTGTATAATTTTGATAGTTTTTTATTTATACTATGCCTTATACTATCAATTAATTTATAGACTTATGCAGTAATGTCTAATATATAGTTCATAAGTCTTTTAATTATAACTTTAATATACAACTTTACTTATATTTAAAGAATAATTTAGCACCTTGTTAATAAATATTATAGTGGTAGTAATTTAATATATTATGTAAAATTCATTATATTAAATCTCTATTAACTAACTCTTCTACAAAGAAACTTCCAACATCTTGTGCAAACTTTCCTGGTCCAAATCCTGCATCATATCCTAACTCTTTTGCAAGTTCATGACTTATCCTAGGTCCTCCACAAATAAGTACAACCTTATCACGAATACCTTCTGCTTCTAATAACTCTACTAAGTTAGTTAAGTTTTCTATATGAACATTCTTTTGAGTTACAGTCTGTGAAACTAATAGTACATCTGCTTTAAGCTCTAATGCTCTTTTTATAAAGTCTTCATTTGGAACCTGACTACCTAAATTGTATGCTTCTACTCCTTCATATCTTTCTAATCCATAGTTTCCTGCATACCCCTTCATATTCATTATTGCATCTATACCAACCGTATGTGCATCTGTCCCAGTGCTAGCCCCAACTACTACTACATTTCTTTTTATGTTTGATTTTATATACTCTTCTATTTCATTTTTATCCATTGTATTTTCTTGTGCTACTTCTACATGTATATCTTCATAGTTTACACCTTTTTCTAAACTTCCATATGCTACATAAAATGTAAATTCACCATCTAGTGCTTTATGATGAGCAACATTTATATCAGAAAGCCCCATATTTTTAGCTGTAAGTTTGGCAGCTTCTATACCTTTTTCATCATCCTTTATAGGTAATGTAAAACTTACTTGCACCTTAGCATCATTTAAAGTATCTCCATATGGTTTTATATTTTTTAAATCAAGGTTCTTATCGTATTCCTTATTTTCCATTGAATATAATCCACTCATTAACAGCTACCTCCTAACACTGACTCTTTTCCTAACATTAACTCTACAAATGGATTGAAGTATACATTATCTTTCATAACAACTCCATCAAGTCCTTTGCCACCATCAACTGGTCTCTTTATTCCAGCAAACTTTCCTTGTTCTAATGTTTTAAATAATCCTTCTTTTTCTATCTCAGCTATTAAGTCATATGCTTTATGTAAAACTTCATTAACTCTAGTGCACATGATACCATCTTTTTTAAATTCTATTTCACTGCCTAAGTCTTTCATGGTATTGAATATATATTGAGCATTATCTATAGATATAGCTCTATCTGATATAAATGGTGTATGTATAGCCTCTGTAAGCATTCCTAATAAATGAAGCTTTTGATTTGTCATTATTGTTACCATATTAAATAGCGCATCTTGAACTTGACCTTTAAATATATCACCAGTCATAAACTTAGTAGGTGGCATATATTTAAGTGGAGCTTTAGGGAATATTTCTCTAGCCATTTGAGCTTGAGCTAATTCATATAAGAATCCATTTTCAACATCTGGACTTATTTCAAATGCATGGCCAAGGCCCATTTGTTCCTCTGGAAGACCTGCTGTTAAAGCAAATTGTTCATTTATAAATTGTGATGCAAGTACAGTATGTGCTTCTTCTACTGCATCTGATGTTGTTAAGTAGTTATCTTCCCCAGTGTTTATTATAACCCCAGCATATCCATTTATTATTCTTGAGAAGTATTGATCTATTATAGTTCTCTTCATATTTATATCTCTAAATAATATTCCGTATAATGCATCATTAAGCATAACATCTAATCTATTTTGAGCTCCTAATGCTGCTATTTCTGGCATACATAATCCTGAACAGTAGTTACAAAGTCTTATATACCTTCCTAATTCTTTTCCAACATTATCTAGTGCTTCTCTCATTAATCTAAAGTTTTCACCTGTAGCGTATGTTCCCCCAAATCCTTCAGTAGTGGCACCATATGGCACATAGTCAAGTAAACTTTGTCCTGTTGTTCTTATAACTGCTATTATATCTGCTCCTTGCTTAGCAGCAGCTACTGCTTGAGTAATATCTTCGTATATATTACCTGTTGCAACTATTACATATAAATATGGACCAGTTTTATCTCCATACTCATTTAAGAATTCTTCTCTTTTATTTCTATTTTCTTTTATTTGATTTACACTTTTTTTAGCTATTTCATTTATCTTAAGCTTAATTTCAAATACATCATTTTCCTTAAATGAAGATAGATCTAACTCTCCTTTAGATACTTGCTCTGCTATTTCTTGTGGATTAAGACCTGTGTTTATCATAGCATTACCTATATAGTAAGCAGCACCCATTCCTAAAGATCCATTGTTAGAATTTTTTATACTATCTACAACTATATTTGGAAGTGGTACACCAAATTCATCTACACCGTCTATCCCAAGTAATCTTAGTATAGTTCTTTCAACAGCTACAGTAGTGTGCTTGTTTATAAATTCTTGTGTGTCTAGTGCTATGTTTTGTGCTGATTTACGAGCTTTCTCAACTATGCTTAAATCTAAATTTAACTTACTCATATTATCCCCCTTAACTTCCTATTCACTTAATTTATTTGCTATATTAATTATTTCATTATCAAGACCTAATAACTTACATATATTTATAGCATCTTTTGGAACTTTGGTCTCTTTGCTTACTTTTTCCATCCTGTAATCCATATACTCTTGAAGTATTTTTACTCCGTTTGAACTTTTATCTGTGCCTATCATTAAATCTATTTGACGTTTTAAACCTTCAAAGTTTACATTTTTAAGTCCTATTACTTGATAATAGTCAACCTCACTAATATTTATATCATCTAAGTGAGTAGATATTAAGCTTATTGAATTATGCTGTTTTAAATATTCACAAATTGATTTTAAAAGTAGTCTACCTTCTATAGGATTGGTTCCTCTTGCAAATTCATCTAATGCTATGAATCCATCTCTTGTCTTAATGAGCTTTGTTATCTCCTTTAATTTTATTATCTCTGCTCCAAAGGTACTTAAACCTTTGTTTATATCTTGCATATCATCACTTACTAAATATATAAAATCTAATATACATAAGTTAGCTTCTTTAGAAAATACAAAAAATCCACATTGGAACAAATATAAATTAAGTGCTATAGTTTTCATACTTACACTCTTCCCACCCATATTAGCTCCACTTATTATGGTTATTTTCTTGTCAATTTCTATACTTATTGGTATATATTGCTTTCCTTGTGAATCTAAAATTCGTTGAAGATTTGGATTTACCAGATCTTTAAAATAAATTTTATTTTCTTCATTTATACTTGGTTTTATAGCATTATACTTTATTGCCAAATCAGCTTTTGCAATAAGCAGATCTAATTTTCCTATATTATTTATATTTTCTTTTACATCTATTAAATAATTGTATAGCTCTTCAGTTAAAGCTTTCCTTATTTTTAGGACTTCTTTATCTTCTTGAATAACTATCTCAAGTCTTTTCTTTTTTAAATTTTCTATCTTTTCTATGTCTGTTGAACTAAATATCTCTTTTTCTACATTAAGCTTATTTTGCCTTATAAGTAGTAATTGTTTACTATAAGCTTCATATATTTGAAAAGTTGTTAGCTTCAAATCATCTGGATCTAATAGTTTCACAACGTTTTCTAAGCTTTTAAAATTTATGTAGTCTACATTTAAATTCAACTTTAAATAGTATTTCATTATTTTATTAACATTTATAGCAAAGTTTTTAATTTCAAATAACTCTATTTCATCTAATATATTTTTATTTTCTAGTCTTAAAATTGTATTTTTAATATTTTTTACTTTACAAAATTCATATTGTATATCCTCATACACATCTTTATTTTTTTTTAAGCTATTAATCATATCTTCAACATAGCTCAGTTCTTTTATCAACTTAATCTTATTTTCTTTTTTATATATCTTGATATTACTTTTTTCTATTTCTCCATATGCTGTAATCGTATTTACTTCGTTTATTATAAATGATTTAATATTATCACCTTCTTGTTTCTAAAAAATTGTTTTTTAAAAACTCATTACGTTAAATACTTTTATATCAGTTTTACTTTGTATAGTATTTATAAAATATTTTTCATCGAAGCTATAACCTTCTATAGAAGTTGGGTTTATACTTACTCCTATTAGGTTTACTTTATTTATTGCTCTAATGTTGCCTTTAAGCTTTATAAACTTTTCAAATACATCTTTTTCTAAAAATATTTTTGTACTATCCTCAACTAATATAGTTATGTTCTTGTAATCTTTTCCACTTTTTATCATTGTGTTTATAAAGTCATCAGTAACTATTCCATTAAAAACTATATACTTAGTATTTTGCTCTATATTGTCTATAATCTCTTTTGAAGAGCTTAAGGTTGTATTAATATCTAAGCTTTTATATGTATAATCATTGTTTACTACACTAACTTTTTTATACTTTATGTTTTCATAAACTTCATAAAAGTTATCATCATTAACTTTATCAAGATTTAAAATATTAGCTTCATATACAATTTTTTCTATAGCCTTATTTATATCCTTATTTATTATAGCTCCACTACAAAATATAGTTGATTCTGTTATTGATGGTGACCCTAATGTTTTTCTAGATAAAGCTCCATCTACTATACTCAAATCTGCTCCATAATGCTTTAGCCTATCACATACATATTTTATCTGAGTATTTATAGATGGACCTGCAAGTTCTATATATCCATCACTTAAAGATTTAAATATAACTATATTTCCTAGGGGTGTTGTTATATTTGTTAGTTCTAGAATTTCTTTTGTTATATCACTTCCTAAAACTAAACTACTGGCTGTCGCTATTATTGTATTTCTATTTACATATATTCTAGGTTTATAAGTATTAGTAACTGCATCTACTCCTTCTCCATCTACTCCAATCGAGGTAAGTCCAAGTATTATATTTTCACTTATACACTCTTTAAGTATATAGTTTAGGGTTGTAGTTTTTCCAACATTCTTATAATTACCTATAATCGACATACTTTTATACTTTAATATTTCTCTTAGTTTATTCATAGTTTATTCCTTATAAATTTAATCTAATTTCAATAAACGATGCATACTTTTATTAGCAAAAGATATTATATCTTTATATATAATATCTTTTGCTTTGTAATTTTTATATTAAACTAATTCAGTAGATAACTCTCTTTTCTTTCTTTCTAATTCAGTTGGTTCAAGTATCATTCTTTCATTAGTTAAAAGTCCAGCTACCCCTACCTTATGAACTTCTTTTTCTCCTCTACAAACTTCACATTGACATGTATGGCTGTAATTATTTGGCTCTGAATATGTTGTTATAACACCTTCAAAGTTTCTAAGTATTACCTTATCATGACTTTGAGATATTACATAGTTTGGCATAACTGGCGTTTTACCACCACCACCTGGTGCATCTACAACAAATGTTGGTATACAGTACCCTGATGTATGACCTCTTAAGCCTTCCATTATTTCTATACCTTTAGAAACAGGAGTTCTAAAGTGCTCTATACCGTTAGATAAGTCGCATTGATAAATATAGTATGGTCTAACTCTTATTTTTGCTAAATCATTAACTAATTTTTTCATAACATGCATACAGTCATTTACTCCACGTAGTAAAACACTTTGGTTTCCTAAAGGTATACCTGCATTCGCCATTTTTTCACAAGCTGCTATTGACTCTGGCGTTATTTCATTTGGATGATTAAAATGAGTATTTAACCATATTGGATGATATTTTTTAAGCATATTTACTAAATCATCAGTTATTCTTTGAGGCATAACTACTGGAGCTCTACTTCCTATTCTTACTATTTCAACGTGTGGTATTTCTCTTAATTTACTTATTATGTATTCTAATCTTTCATCACTCATTAAAAGTGCATCTCCACCTGATAATAATACGTCTCTTATAACTGGTGTATTTCTTATATATTCTATAGCTTTATCTATTCTATCTACTGGTTGAGCTCCATCATTTTGCCCTGCAAATCTTCTTCTTGTACAGTGTCTACAATACATTGCACATTGATCAGTTATTAATAATAATGCTCTATCTGGATATCTATGAGTAAGTCCTGGTACTGGTGAATCTCCATCTTCATGAAGTGGATCATCTAGGTCAGCATCAGAAACTTTAAGTTCTGATGATACTGGTATCGCTTGCTTTCTTATTGGGTCATCTGAATTTGAAGGATCAATTAATGATAAGTAGTATGGAGTTATACTCATTCTTAAAGTTTTAAGACATTCTTGAACTCCTTGTTCTTCACTTTCTGTAAGTGGTATATATTTTTTAAGTTCTTCAACAGTTGTTATTCTATTTTTAACTTGCCAATTCCAATCATTCCATAATTCATTGCTAACGTCTGTAAATATTTTTCTATCCATAACTATTTATCCCCCTAATTATACATATAAATTTTTAAATATATTTTTTAAAGTTTCACTTTCTCTTAATGCAGTTAATGTAACATCTGCATGCCCCTTAGTGTATCCATTTCCTATTATCATATCTACGTCTTTACCAACACCTTCAGCACCAAGTGCCGCTTTTGTAAATGCAGTTGCCATTGAGAAGAAATATACTACTCCTTTGTCTCTAACTGGTAATATTGTACTCATTTCTGTATTAGGAACATTTACACAGTTTATAGCTAAATCTACTTCTTTCCCATTGTTTGCTTCTAATACTTTATTTAAAACTGCATTAGGATCTTGGGCGTCTACTATTATTGCTTCATCAACAAGATCGTTTTCTTTTATAAATTCTGCATCTTTATTGTTTATCACAAGTCCTATTACTTTACCTGACTTACCTGCTTTTTTTCTAGCTTCATAACAGCAAAGCATTCCAGACTTACCAGCAGCACCTAATATTACAACGCTATTACCTTCTTTAACTAGTTTTTGAGTTTGAGCAGGAGCTCCTGCTACATCTAAAGCAGCTAGTGCTAATGTTTCTTCCATATCTGTTGGTAATTTTGCGTATATACCACTTTCAAATAATATAGCTTTCCCTTTTATTTCAACTCTATCTATATCTGGCTTTATATCTACTATTTCTTCTATTTTTAATGGTGTTAATGATAAAGAAACAAGTGTAGCTATCTTATCCCCTATTTTTAAGTCTATATTCCCTTCTAAATCAGAACCTATTTTTTCTATAGTTCCTATTAACATTCCTCCAGAACCTGTTACTGGATTTTGCATTTTACCTTTTTCCTCTACTATTTCTAGTATTCTTGCTTTTATTTTTTCTATATCATGATTACACTCTTCTTCTATTTGAGTAAAACTTGCTGAATCTATATTTAAGGCTTGAACATCTATTAAAATTTCATTATCATATAGATTCATCTCATTGTTTATTTTTTTAGCCGGTTGTGGTAAAACGTTTTCCCCGATTACTCTATGTGTCCCATATTTACATCCTTTCATCTTTTATATCCCCTCCTTGTTATATTGTTTGTGATTGGTTATATACTAAATCATCTGATATAATTAAATCTGCCTCAGTCATTTCTCTTAACTCTTCAACAGTTACCCCTTCACTAATCTCTGTTACAAGTAATCCCTTTTCAGTTACTTTCATAACAGCAAGTTCAGTTACTATCATATCAACTACATTCTTTGCAGTTAATGGAAGCGTACAGTTTTTAAGTATTTTAGACTTTCCTTTTGCAGTATGTAACATTGCAACTATTACCTTCTTCGCTCCAACTACTAAATCCATAGCTCCTCCCATACCAGGAACCATCTTACCAGGAACTATCCAGTTAGCTAAGTTTCCATTTTGATCTACTTCTAAAGCTCCTAATACTGTTATATCAACATGTCCTCCCCTAATTAATCCAAAAGACATCGCTGTATCAAAGAAAACTCCATCATCATTTATAGTTACATATTGTCCACCTGCATTTATTATATCTAAATCTATTTCATCTTCTTCTGCAACTTTTCCCATTCCAACCATTCCGTTTTCTGATTGTAAAGTTACACTTATTCCATCTTCAATATAATTTGTAGTCAAAGTTGGAAGTCCTATTCCAAGATTTATTAATTGGCCATCTTCAAACTCTTTTGCAACCCTTCTTGCTATAATTTCTTTAGGATTCATTTAATTAGCCTCCTTTATAATGTAATCTACTACTACACCTGGAGTCATAATCATTTCCTTATTAATTTCACCAGTATTTACAAATTCTTCTGCTTCCATAATTACAATATCACTTGCCATTGCCATAATTGGATTAAAATTTTTAGTAGTTCCTTTGTACACTGTGTTACCAAATTCATCTACTATACTTCCATTAACAAGTGCTACATCTGCTCTTAATGGGTATTCTAACAAGTAATCTTTATTATTGATACTTATTTTTTCTTTATTTTCCTCTACTAATGTTCCTACTCCAGTTGGAGTTAATATTCCACCTAAACCAAAACCGCCTGCTCTTATTCTTTCTATAAGAGTTCCTTGTGGAGACAATTCTACTTCAAGTTTACCTTCATTCATTAACTTACCAGTTTGTGCATTAGTTCCAATATGTGAAGCTATAACTTTTTTT
>NZ_JAKEDR010000072.1 GCF_023653455.1 Paraclostridium ghonii | reverse complement strand
TTCAGGGCATTTAACCGTAGGTTTCAATTTTCTCGACTCCTTTCTATAGGGGGAATGTGTTTTGTGGTGAAACCATTGTAAACCCTATCGGGGTCGAGATTCAAATATAAATAAGTTAACAGAATGTAAATAATTATTAGGGGGAGTTATGAATAGACCGGATCCGGAAAGTTTATTAAATAAAATAAATAAAGAAGAAAAAAAATTAAAAAGAGGGCAATTAAAAATTTTCTTTGGATATGCAGCAGGAGTAGGTAAAACCTACTCCATGCTTGAGTCTGCACATAATTTAAAAGAAAGTGGTGTAGACGTAGTAGTTGGGTATATAGAACCTCATTCAAGAAAAGAAACATTAGCATTATTAGAAGGATTAGAGGTTTTAGAGTTAAAAGAAATAAGATATAAGACTATAAATTTAAAAGAATTTAACCTAGATTTAGCACTTAAAAGAAATCCACAGGTTATACTAGTAGATGAGTTAGCCCATACAAATGCTAAGGGATGTAGACATAGCAAAAGATGGCAAGATATAGAAGAACTTTTAATAGCAGGTATAGATGTATATACAACTGTAAATGTACAACACTTAGAAAGTCTAAATGATATAATTGAAATAGTGGCTAATGTATGTGTAAAAGAGACTATACCAGATAAACTTATAGATCTTTCATCACAACTTGAGTTAATAGATGTAGAGCCAGATGTTTTATTAGAAAGGTTTAACCAAGGGAAAATATATAAAAAGGAACAAGCTATAAGAGCACAAGAAAATTTTTTTACAAAAGAAAACTTAGTAGCACTTAGAGAACTTGCTTTAAGAAAAACAGCTGAAAAAGTTAACAAAGAAGTTGAAATAACTAGATTATCAAAAAGCGGAGTAGAAGTTATACCAACAAGTGAAACAATACTTGTGTGTATATCTCCATCTCCATCCACTACAAAGTTAATTAGAACCGCATCTAGAATTTCACAATCATCATTATCTAGGCTAATTGCTATTTATATAAAAGATCCCAACAAAGAAGAATTACCAAAAGAATCAAAAGCTCAACTAGAATCTAATTTAGAGCTTGCAAAGAAGTTAGGAGCAGAAGTTGTTTTGTTACATGGAGATAACATGGTTGAAGATATACTAAGGTATTCTAAAATGAGAAATGTAACAAAAATTATAATAGGAAGAAATCATAGAAAACATAGTGTCTTTTCAAGATTTGTAAAAAGAGATGTAGTAGACAAATTAATAGATGAAGCTGATCATATCGATGTACATGTAATACCATATAAGGGCGAAAAAAGTAGTAATTATAGACCTAAAAAAGAAAAAGGATTTATAGATAAGTTTAAAATTAGAGGAATTGATATAGTTAAGTTAATAATTATAACATCAATTACAACATGTATAGCGCATATATTAAAAAATGCTGGATTTACACAAGAAAATATATATTTAATTTATATATTAGATATAGCTTTAGTATCTGTATTTACAAATGGATATGGAACAGGCATAATAAGTTCTGTTTTAAATATAATTTTATTAAATTATTTATTTACAAGTCCTTTATATACGTTAAATATAGATGATACAAATTATATAGTAACGTTATTTGTATTTTGCATAGTAGGAATAATAACATCATCACTTACATCAAGAATACAACAGCAAGTAGAAACTTATTCAAAACGTGAGCAAAACACACAGATGTTATATAAAGTAGGAAGAAGTTTTTTAAGGTTATCAAATAAAGAAGAAATCATAAATACAGGTTTAGATCTTTTATCTATAGGATTAAATAAAAATATTTTATGTTATGTAAATGATAAAAATAAAAAGCAATTAGATCTTTATAAAAATATAAAAAATAATAAACACGAGGAGCTGTTTATAAATGATTCTGAAAAGGCTGTTGCAACATGGGCTTTTAATAATAATTCTATAGCAGGGACTGGAACTGATACATTACCTGGATCAAATGGATTTTATATGCCTATAATAGGAATGAATGACACACTAGGCGTAATAGGGGTATCATGTGCAGGTAAAAAGCTTGACAATGAAGATATTTGTTTGATTGAAGCAGTAATTGCACAAATGGCAATAGCTCTAGAAAGAGAAATTTTATCTGAGATACAAAAAGAAGCAAGCCTTGAAATAGAAAGTGAACGACTAAGAAGTAGTTTGTTAAGAGCTATATCTCATGATTTAAGGACACCACTTGCGGGTATAAGTGGTGCAGTTAGTACTATTATAAAAAATAAAAATTTAATAGATGAAAGCATTATAGATGATTTATTAAATGGAATATTTGAAGATACACAATGGTTAATCAGATTAGTAGAAAATCTACTTAGCATGACAAGAATAGATGAAGGCAAACTTAAAGTAACAAAGAATCCAGAAATAGTTGAGGAGGTTATATCACAATCTTTATCTCATATAAAAAAGAGAATTCAAGATATAAAAATAAATATAGAAATACCAGATAAAATAATTTTTGTTCCTATGGATGCAAAACTTATAGAGCAGGTGTTTATAAATTTAATTGATAATGCTATAAAATACTCAAATGGAGTTTGTGAAATAAATATAAAAGTTTATGAATCCGGGGATATAATAGTATTTGAGGTTATAGACAATGGTCCTGGAATTAGTGGAAATGTAATTGATAATATATTTGATAGATTTTTTACAGGTGAATTAAACTATACAGATTCAAGAAAAGGTGTAGGACTTGGACTATCAATATGTAAATCGATAATAAATGCTCACAAAGGTGATATAAGTGTAAAAAATAATGCAGATAAAGGAGCAACTTTCAAATTTACTTTACCTAAGGAAGATTAATTAAATGGGGGCCGATATGAATAAATATAGTATTTTAATTATAGAAGATGACGATACAATAAGAAAGTTTATAAATACATCAATTTCAACTCAAGGGTATACAGTAAAAGAAGCTATAAAAGGAAAAGAAGGAATATCACTTGCTATGTCCCATTCTCCGGATGTTATATTGCTAGACTTAGGTCTAGAAGATATGGATGGAATAGATGTAATAAAAAGTATAAGAACTTTATCTGATGTACCTATAATAGTAGTATCAGCAAGAGAGCAAGATAGAGAAAAAGTAGAAGCTTTTGATGTGGGAGCAGACGATTATATAACAAAGCCATTTTCAATAGCAGAATTATTAGCAAGAGTTAGAGTTGCTATTAGGCATTCTGAAAAAAATAAACCAAAAGTAAATTTAAAAAACAGTTTTGAATATAAACATTTGTATGTGGATTTTGAGAAAAGAAAAGTGACTATTAAAAATGAAGAAATACATCTAACACCTATTGAATATGATATATTATCACTACTTGTAAAATACCATGGAAAAGTTTTAACTCATAAATTTATTGCTAAAGAAATATGGGGAAGTGCATTAGGTAGTGAAATAAAATCATTAAGAGTATTTATGGCTACATTAAGACGTAAAATAGAAAAAGAACCAGCAAATCCTGAATATATAATAACAGAAATAGGTATTGGATATAAATTAAATGATGAATAACAAAAAGGACTGTTACTTTGTAGACAGTCCTTTTGTTATTTGTTTGTTTTAGGAAATATACAATATTTAAAAATATAGGCTTACGTATGAGTTGAAATTATGATAATAATTATCATTATCTATAATGTAATAATAATTGATTTCAATTATTATGTCAATAGAAAAAGTTAAAACAGTAGAAAAAATTAAAAAAAATATAAAATATTTGATAAATAAATAAATTCATAATAATATTAAGTTATAGATAATAGGAAACTAAAGATAGGAGAGTATGCTGTGATTAAAAAATTTTATGCAGTTAAAATAGGAAAAACCCCAGGAGTTTATACTACTTGGGATGAATGTAAAGAGCAGGTGAATAAATTCCCTGGAGCAATATATAAGAGTTTTAAAACATTAGAAGAAGCTGAGAAGTTTGCAGGAATAAAATTAGAGGTTATATCAAAAAAATCTAACATAAAAGTTAAGGCTAAGTTAAATTCAACTACAAGTGATAAAGAATTAAAACCTATAAAAAGCAAAGCAAATGTAGCATATTTTGAAAACTATATTGAACCTGATGATATAAAATCTGATTTTGATATTATAGCGTTTGTTGATGGAAGTTATGATAGAGTGTCAAAAACATTTGGATCTGGAATTGCAGTAATTGATTTTAAAAAGAATTTAGTAAAAGAATATAAGGTAGCTGGACATGATAAGTGGGATCAGTGGAATATAGTAGGAGAAATAGAAGCCTCTAAATATGCTATAAAGTTAGCTTACGATAAAGGATTTAAGAATATATGCATATATCATGATTTAAAAAATATTGCACTTTGGGCAGCTGGAACTTGGCAAGCTAAAAATGAATACACTCAGTCATATGTTAGATTTGTAGAAGAGTATAGTAAAGATATAGAAATTACATTTATAAAAGTTAAAGGGCATAGTTGCAATAAATATAATGATATAGCAGATAGATTAGCTAGAGAAGCAATAGAAGAATATGTATAAAAATAATAAAAAATATTTGGAAAAGGATTATTTAGTAATAATTCTTTTTTATATTCAATATTAATAAAAATAAAAATATAAAATAAAAGGGGGTTAAATGTGGAGAGTATAAAAAGCTCTGAAAAACCTAAAAATCTATGGAATAAAAACTTTTTTTTATTGTGGCAAGGGCAACTAGTTTCTTGTCTTGGAGATGCTTTTTACTCTATGGCTTTAGGGTTTTGGGTTCTAGATAAAACAGGATCATCTTCTATAATGGGAATATTGATGGCGTCCATAAGTTTACCTAGAATTATAATTGGACCTTTTGCAGGGGTTATAGTAGATAGATTTGATAGAAAAAAGATGATACTTATAGGAGATTTTATAAGGGGCATAGGAATTTTATTTGTAGGTTATGCAGCATATAAAAATATTTTAGAGGTATGGATGGTTATTTTAATTGGAGTAATATGCGGTATATGTTCTGCATTTTTCAATCCAGCAATAAGTTCAGTTATACCAGATTTAGTATCTAATGATAATATAGTAAAAGCAAACTCAGCTCAGCAAATGGCAATTTCGACAACAAGTTTAATAGGTAGCCTTTCAGGTGGATTTATATACTCAATCCTTGGAGCTTCTATAATGTTTATATTTAATGGAGTAAGTTATATTATATCAACAATAAGTGAACTTTTTATAGATATACCAAAGATAGAACATAAAAATACGCAATTGACATTTAGAAAAGACTTTAAAGAAGGTATAAACTTTACATTTGGTTTTAGAGGACTGGTTGTATTACTTTCTGTATGTTTTGCATTAAATTTTTTCTTTGCTATTTTTTCAATTCTTTTAAGACCGTGGTTTATGATGGAGGAATCATTAGGAGTTGCAAGGTATGGAATTATAGCAGCTTTTCAGAGTATAGGTATGATTGCTGGAAGTGTAGTTCTTACAAATATAAACATAAAAGCTGAAAATAGAACTAAAACAATGCTTATATCATTATTTTTGACAATTGTTTTTTTCTTTTTAGGAGTACTTATAAATAAGTTTTATATAATGTGTGTATGTTTTTCTTTTGGCCTATTTTTTAACACGATTTCAAATACGGTTATGATGTCATCGATGATGGTTACTGTTCCACAAGATATGCGAGGAAAAGTTATGAGTATAACAATGACTTGCTCTATTGCAATACAACCAATAGGTACATTAATAGGTGGAGTTCTTGGAGATATATTTTATCCAAGAACTATTATGCTAGGTTGTTTTTTTATTTGTATGATAGGATGTATACCTTTGTTTTTTAGTAGAAGTACAAAAAAAGTTTTAAATTATAATCCTGAAATTCAAAATTTAGAAGATATAAAAAAATAAATTTTATATAAGTTTTGAAAAAATAAGTTGTATTAACAGTAAATGCATAATAATAAACTTTAAAAGTGTAAAAATTATAAATAATGACATCTTAAGGAGGATATTATTATGACAAAAAAACCTTTAGTAAACAATGCAAAGAAGGCTTTGAATCAAATGAAGATAGAGATGGCTGGTGAACTGGGAATAGAAAGTGAACATGTTAATGGAGCTAATAAAACTTCTTATGAAGCTGGAGTTAGAGGAGGAAATTTAGGTGGGATGATGAGTAAAAAGTTGGTTGAATTAGGGGAACAAGAATTAATAAGAGAATATAACTCTAAAAAATAAATAAAAAATTGAGCTAAAATTTTTAGCTCAATTTTTTATTTATTTTTTATTTTGGAAATTACAAGCAAGTCATCTAAAAAGTTGATATAATATTACTGAATAGTACAAATTCATACAGATGAAATATATTAATAAGTAAGGGTTGGGGGAGAATGGTACAAAAAAACAACATTAATGTATTGTGTATTTTAGTTATAATAGGTTGGCTTTTGAATTTTAACATTATATATGGGGAAGAAAAAGAAGAGAAGGATATTTTGTTTATAAGTTCTTACAATCCTAATGTAGAAACTTTTTCAGATCAAATTGAAGGAATACATGCTGGAATAAATGAAGATGTAAACTTGCAAATTGAGTACATGGATTCAAGAACATTTCTAGGAAAAGAAAACAAAGAACAATTTTACAAATTACTTAAACAAAAACTAAGAGGTAAAAATGGATATGATCTTGTTATTTTGGGAGATGATCAAGCTTTACAATTTGGAATGGAGCATAGAGATGAATTATTTAAAAATATTCCAATAGTATTTTTAGGGGTAAGTTCAAATGAAAGGATTCAATTAGCTAAAAAAGAAAATCAAGTTTTTGGGGTAACAGAGCCACAGTCTATAAAAGAAAATATAAAGTTAATAAGTAAACTCCATAAAGGTAAAGATATAACTATTGTAACGGATTCCTATTCTGATTGCATAGATTTAGATTATAATTTAAATACATTAAAAAAAGAATTTAAAAATATAAATTTTCATGAAATTTCTTTAAAAGATATGAGTTTTTATGAGTTTAAACAAAAGTTAAGAACTTTAAATAATGATGACATATTATTTGTTATGTATGCATACAGAGATAAACTAGGAAATGTGAAGACAATAAAAGGTGCATATAAACTAATAAGTGAAAATGCAAAGGTACCTATATATTGTACCATGAATTATGGAGTTGAGTGTGGGTTTGTTGGGGGAAAGGTAGTCAGTCACTTTGATCAAGGTAAAGAAGCAGGCAAAATAGCTAGAGAAATATTATATGGAAAAGAGCCAGAACAAAAAATTGTAAATGGTAATAATGTAAATGGTTATATTTTTGATTACAATAAATTAAAGTATAATAATATAAATATAAAAAAATTACCAGGTGAATCTCATGTAGTGAATAGCCCGATTGACACACTATATAAATATAAAGAGATGGTGTATGGATATGTAGCATTAACAATAAGCTTATTAATTGTTATACTTTCATTAATCTTATATACTATAAAAAAGTTACAATATGAAAAGGAATTAATAAAAGCAAAAGAAACTGCAGAGGGTATGCATAAGTCTCAAAGTAATTTTATATCTAATATTAGCCATGAGTTAAGGACTCCAGTAGCTGTTATAATGTCAGCCAATCAAATATTAGATATAAATATGAAAAAAGTTAATAATGATTACTCGGAAAGTAATTTTAATAAGATAAATATAATCAAACAAAATTGTAATAGGCTTCTTAGACTTACAAATAATATAATAGATATGGCTAAGGTGGATTCTGGGTTTATGGATTTAAAACTAAAAAATATAGATATAATTTTTTTATTAGAAAGTATAGTAACATCTGTTATACCATATGCTGATTGTAAAAATATAGATATAATATTTGACACTAATTGTGAAGAATTAGTTATGAGTGTAGATCCTGATAAAATAGAAAGAATTGTATTAAATTTAATATCAAATGCTATTAAATTTTCAAAAGATAATACAAATATATATATAAATGTAACTGTTTATGAAAATGAAAATAGGTTAGAATTTTCAGTAAGAGATACTGGAATTGGTATGGCAGATAAAGACCTGGAAAGAATATTTGATAGATTTACACAAGTTGATGACATAATGGTAAGAAAAAATGAAGGTAGTGGAATCGGATTATCTCTTGTAAAAATATTTACTACACTTCATAATGGAAATGTAATTGTTAATTCAAAACTTGGACAAGGAAGTGAGTTTATAGTAATACTACCTATAGAAGTTATGAAAAATGATATTGATTCTGAAATGAATCAATATAGTTCAAGTGGCTCACAAGCAGCATTAGAATTTTCAGATATAAGCTTTTAAATATATTTTAAAATAGCATAAATATATATCATATTAAGATTTAAAAAAGCAATCTTAAAATTTTAAGACTGCTTTTTTAAAGCATTAACTGAAATACAATCAGACTCACTTAGGTTCTTAATTTTTTTGATGTAATCAAAAATTAATGGAATACAGGCTGCTATCCAAGCTATAGGACCAGCTAAGCAAACTCCAATATAACCAAGAAATATAGGCAGAGTAAATGCCACGATAGTTCTAGCTAATAGCTCACAAACTCCAGCTAACATAGGAACTAATGTATATCCCATACCTTGAAGAGCGTTTCTATATATAAATATTAAACTAAGTGGTATAAAGAAAAATGAAACTGTAGTTAAATATTTCATAGAATAAGTAATTACAGAAGGATCTGAGTCTGACACAAAAAGCTTAACAAATTGTTCTCCGAATATAAATAATACAAACCCTCCTACAGCACCTATAGATATATTTATTATAGTACACTTTTTCACACCTTCTTTTATTCTTTTTACGTTTCCTGCTCCTAGGTTTTGGGCACAATAAGTTGCCATAGCAATTCCAAATGTTATACTAGGTTGCATAACTAGTTGTTCTACTTTAGAGGCAGCGGTATGAGCAGCCACAACTGTTGAACCGAATGAATTAACAGCACCTTGAAGTATTATTGCCCCAATAGCAGTTATAGAAAATTGAAGTGCCATTGGGATACCTATACTTAAATGATTTTTAAAATAGACACTATCATATTTAAAATGGCTTCTTTTAAGTTTTAATATAGGAAACTTTTTAGCTGTATAAAATAAACATAAAAACCCCGAAACGCCTTGAGATATTACTGTTGCATAAGCTGCACCTGCAACACCCATACATAGATTAACTATAAAGAATAGATCAAGAATTATATTTAAAATTGATGATACTATTAAAAAATATAGAGGGGTTTTACTATCACCAAGCGCACGGAGAATGCTAGATATCATATTATAGAAAAATGTTGCAAATATACCGCCATATATAACTACTATATAAGATTGAGCATCATTTATAATATCACTAGGTGTATTTATTGCATGCAAAAGAGATTTTGATGTAATAACGCTTATAAGTGTTATTATAATTGACATAATAACAGATAACACAATAGCGCTAGCAACTGATTTTTTTACTCCATCAATATCATTTGCTCCAAACTTTTGAGACACCAAAACAGAAAATCCTGAAGTAAGACCCAAAACAAATCCTATTATTAAAAAATTCATAGATCCGGTTGAACCTACTGCAGCAAGAGCTTTAACTCCTAAAAATCTTCCTACTATTATAGTATCAACCATACTATAAAATTGTTGGAATATATTACCTATAAGAAGTGGCACAGAAAAATATAAAATTAGTTTTACTGGATTTCCAGTGGTCATATCTTTGGTCATAAAATCCCCCTTTGTAAAAAATATATGCTTACATATAATATCATTATGTAAAAATTGATACAATATATTATATTAAAATAGACAAAAACGGTATTAAATTATATAAATAAAATAGTTTGACACGAAACTATTTTATTTATATAATTTAAAATAGTTAAAACAAGTTTATACAAAAGGAGAATTTAAAATGGCAAATTTAGATTTTATATACAATCGCCAAAGCATAAGGAAATTTAAAAATACACCTATACCAAAAGAAGATATAATGGAACTTTTAAAGGCTGCTACATATGCCCCATCTGGGAAAAATCAACAAAACTGGCACTTTGTAGTACTTCAAAATAAAGAGGTAATAAATGAAATGGCAGACATAGTAACTAAAAGCCATGAAAGAATAAGTGGACTAGCAAAATCTGAAAAAGATAAAAAGATGCATATGAGTTTTATAAGCTACTATACGTGTTTTAAAAATGCTCCAGTTGTTGTATTAGTTTATGGATGTGAATATAAAATGATAGAGTATAAAATATTAAAAGAAAATGATGCACCAAAGGAAATTTTAGATGTATTGGTATCACCCCAATCAGGAGCTCAAAGTATAGGAGCAGCAGTTGAAAACTTCTTATTAGCAGCAACTGAAATGGGGTACGGAAGTTGTTATATGACAGGACCTACTCATGCAAAAGTTGAAATAGAAAATCTTATAGGATTTGAAAAGCCAGGATATGAGTTAATGTCAATGATAGCATTAGGTGTTGCAGAGGATAATCAACCTTTACAACCTCCTAGAAAGGCATTAGAGGATGTTACTACATTCATAGATTAAAAATTTATTTATAAAAAATCAAATTACTACCTTTTTAATACAAAAAAGACTGTTTTTAATAACGGTCTTTTTTATATTAAAAAGGTCAGTTTTTGCATTAAAAAGTATTAAATATAAACATTTAATGACTAGTTTTTCAATTTGTATTGAATAAATAAATAGAAGATGATACTTTAAAATAAAAAGGATAAAAAGGAGGCTTTGATGATAGAATTGCTCACCGACAGACTTGCGTCATTTCTTATACTAAATAATATAATTGACGCAGATAAATCTTTAATATATAAAGATAAAATTAAATCTTTAATATTTCTAGGGATAAGTTTTGTAAGTGTGATATTAGTGGGGTTAATCTTTAGGAAAGTTACTCAAGGAATAATACTTTTAATATGCTATTTATTAATAAGAGAATTTGCCTGTGGATATAAAGCTAATAATTACATTTTACGATTGGCCGTGTTTATTGTGATATTTATTTTTACTATATACGCAAGTGATTATGATGATTTAACAACTTATAGATCTCTAATTATTTTATTTACAGTATTAAGTTGGGTGTGTGTATACGTATTAGCACCAGTAGAAGATATAAGAAATAAAATGAATTTAAAAAAGGTATTAAAGAACAAGTTTATATCTAGGACAATGGCCACGATAATTACTTTTTTAACAATCATAGCTTTAAGGATAGATTATATAAATGAGTATGCAGCATTTACTTGTGGTGCTTTATACTGGAGTGCTGTTATGTTAATTTTAGCAACTATAAAAAATTATATAAGTGAATAAGTTAAAAATAAAAAACATTTATGGGTATAGTTATATTTTAAAAGTCTTGCCTATAAATGTTTTTTATTTTATAGAAAGTGCTTACTTATATATATAAAGGTAGATAATATATGTAAAGGTAGATTATATATAATAATTAAAAAAATACTGTAAAATATAAAAATTTAAGAGGTGAATCTATGAAAGTATTAAAGTATTTACTGATATTTATACCAATAAGTATAATTGGAGAATTTATGCACTTAACACCTACCGTAATGTTTGTATTGGCAGCACTATCAATTATTCCTTTAGCTGGACTTATGGGCGAAGCTACAGAAGAGATAGCTTTTTATACAGGATCAAAGGTAGGGGGATTTTTAAATGCTACATTTGGGAATGCAACTGAACTTATAATTTCAGTTTTTGCTTTAAAAGAAGGTCTATTTGATGTAGTAAAAGCATCTATAGCGGGATCTGTTATAGGGAATATATTACTTGTGCTTGGAGCTAGTATGCTATTTGGAGGATTAAAACACAAAAACCAAACTTTTAATAAACAAGTTATAGGGGTATCGTCAAGTATGCTTTTATTTGCAACTATAGGACTATGTATACCAGCTATCTTTACTTATACAATAAGTCCTAGTTTACTAAATACAAAATATGAGGGATTGAGTATTATTGTAGCTATAATAATGTTTATAATATATATATTAAGTTTAGTATTTTCATTTTATACACATAAGGATATATACTCATCAGAACCTGAAGATGATGGACACGTTAAATGGTCACTTAAAAAATCTATATTTATTTTAGCAATAGCTACTATATTAATAGCAATAGAAAGTGAATTTTTAGTTAGTGGAGTAGGTTCGTTAAGTGAAACATTAGGATTAAGCGAATTTTTTGTCGGCATAATAGTAATACCTATAATAGGAAATGCAGCGGAACATTCAACTGCTGTTGTAATGGCTATTAAGAATAAAATGGATGTTGCTATAGAAATTGCAATTGGGTCTAGTTTACAAATAATATTGTTTGTTGCTCCTATATTAATCTTTTTAAGCTTACTATTTACTCCTATGAGCATTGTATTTAATCTATTTGAATTAGTTTCATTAATCGTTTCAGTTCTTATTGTAAATAGAGTAGCGAGTGATGGACAGTCAAATTGGTTAGAGGGAGTGCAATTATTATCTGTGTATTTTATTATTGCCACAGGATTTTTCATACTATAAAAGATAAAAATATGACTATTTAAAAGGCCTACTTTATTTTGAAAAAGTAAAGTTTAAAAAGATTACTATATATTAAATTGACTGTAATATGCAACATTGACACTATATTTAAAACTAATATAAAATTAAGTAACTAAATTAAAAATAATATTTATGTTAACATAAGGTAAAAAGGCCAAAGGAGAGGAATAAATGATTAATATATTAGTTGCTGATGACGATTTAAGAATATTAAGATTACTAAATGATTTCTTAAAATTAGAGGATTACAATATATATACAGCTGAGAATGGAAAAGAAGCAATTGAATTATTTGAAAAAGAAAATATATCATTAGCCATATTAGATATAATGATGCCTGTTGTAGATGGATGGGATGTATGTAAACATATAAAATCAAAATCAGATATTCCAGTGCTTATATTGACAGCAAAAGACAGTGATGTAGATGAATTGTTTGGGTTTGATATAGGGGCAGATGAATATATTTATAAACCATTTAATCCTAAATTGCTAATTGCTAGAATAAAGAATCTAATAAAAAGATACAATGCCTTAAAATATAAGCAAATCTTTAGATATGGAGGCATAAGTCTTCAACTAAATAATAATGTAATAAAAGTTAAAGAAAAAGAAATAGAATTAACACCAAAAGAATATGAATTAATGTTAATATTTTTAAATAATGTGGGAATATCTTTTAAAAAAGAAAAATTACTAGACTTAGTATGGGGTTATGATTATTATGGTGATCCAAGAACCCTAGATACACATATTACTAGATTAAGAAAAAAATTAGGTGTTGAATCTGAACTAATTAAAACCAGAAGAGGTTTTGGATATGTTTTTGGTGACTAAAATGAGGTCTATAAAAAATAAATTATTAATTGGCATAATTCTTATAAACTCAATGATGTTAATTGGGATATTAATTTTTACTTTTAATTTTAAAAATGTATATATAACATATACAAGTTTGCAATTGGATAAGCTCTCAAATGAAATAAATACAATATTAAAAGAAAATATAGATGATACTACATTTAATGAACTTTTAAAATTAAGTGAAAGTAAGAATGTAAACTTAGATATATATAATAAAGAAGGAAATATAGTATTTAGAGATAGAATTAGCATGCATAGCAACATGCCAGGTAAAATGAAAAATAAATATGAAATAGTAGATGAATACTATATAAATAGAAACTTAACATCGTATATAATACATGAAAACTCAGAAAATATTGAATTTTTATCAACTATATCTAATACAGCTGATAGCTTATACACTATAGTGATTAAAACACCTATAAGTTCAATTGAGAATAGTATAAAAATAGCTTCTACTTTTTTAATTATTATTTTTATCCCTATAATAATTATTTCTATAATAATAGCTATAGTTTTCTCCAATAAATTTACAAAGCCTATAAGGAAGTTAAATGAAGTTACTGATAAAATTTCAAATCTAGATTTTGATGAAAGAGTAGATATAAGAACTGATGATGAAATTGAAAAATTAGGAAAAAGTATAAATAAATTATCGGATAAAGTGTATATTACATTAAATGACTTGAAGTATAAAAATGATGAATTAGAAACACTTATTAAAAATAAAGAAAAGCAAGAGAAGATTAGAAAAGAATTTGTATCTAGTGTATCACATGAACTAAAGACTCCTATAACTGTTATAAATGGATATGCTTTAGGTTTAAAAAGCAATGTAGCTAAAAGTTATGAAGATAGAATGTATTATATAGATGTAATATATGAAGAAAGTGAAAAAATGGGAACGTTAGTTAAAGATTTGCTAGATTTATATAAATTAGAATCTAAGACTTTTAGTATTAGAAAAGAAAAATTAAATATAAAAGATTTAATAGTAGAAACTATTAGAAACTTTGAAATAAAGATAGAGGAAAATAATATAAATGTAAAATTATATATAGACGATATATTTGTATGTGCAGATAAAATAAGACTTCAACAAGTTTTATACAATTTTATAGACAATGCTATATATCATATGGATGATAGAGGGATTTTAAATATATCTACATATATGTATAAAGAAAATTTAAGAGTATCTATATATAATAGTGGAAAAAATATAAAAGATGAACATTTAGATAAAATATGGGATTCTTTTATAAGAGTTAACAAGTCTAGAACATATAGCGATAATAGAATTGGATTAGGATTATCTATTGTAAGGGAAATAATAAAACTTCATGAAGGAAAATGTGGAGTTTTCAATAAAAAAGAAGGCGTCGAATTTTGGTTTGAGTTAAAATTATAAAAATTTTGATTTGTAACGAAGTTGTAACAATAGAAATTCATAATAATATTAAAGATAATTTATAGGAGGTATTTTTATGAAATTAAAAAAAATAATATTATCACTTAGTGTTATATCGGCTATTGGCGTTGGATCTATGGGGGTCATAGCAAATGCAAATGAAAAAGTAGTTACAAATAATGAAACCAATTATAGACAACAAAATAGACAAGAGTGCAGTCTAACAGATGAACAACAAAAACTTATAGAAAAAGGCTATAATGAGCTTACAGAAGATGAAAAAGTAATATTTGAGAAACACTATAAACAATCGAAATCTAATATGAGTCAGAATGAGCTGAATGAATACTTTTCAATTCATGATAAGGTATATAAGTATTTAGGGGATGAATTTTTAGAAAATATAAAGCAAGAAAGATCTGAAAGATTAAATAATAGACATACTCAAAATGGAAAATCCCAAGGACGAGGAATATGTAAGCAACAATAAAAGTTAATATAAATAAAAAATAAGGTTAGTTTTACTA
>NZ_JAKEDR010000071.1 GCF_023653455.1 Paraclostridium ghonii | reverse complement strand
TTCAGGGCATTTAACCGTAGGTTTCAATTTTCTCGACTCCTTTCTATAGGGGGAATGTGTTTTGTGGTGAAACCATTGTAAACCCTATCGGGGTCGAGATTCAAATATAAATAAGTTAACAGAATGTTATAATATAAAGGGGGATAAAAATGAAAAAAATAACTCTTCCAATAGATAATAAAACTATAAAGAATCTAAAATGTGGAGAAATGATAAGTTTAAGTGGCATAATTTATACCGCTAGAGATGCAGCTCACCAAAGACTTATAAATTCTATAAATGAAGGTAAAGAATTACCTTTTGATTTAAAGGGACAAGCTATTTATTATGTAGGTCCAACACCTAATAAAGATGGAGAAGTAATTGGTTCTGCTGGACCTACAACAAGTTATCGAATGGACGATTTAACAGCTCCTTTATTAGATAGAGGATTGAAGCTAATGATAGGAAAAGGAAAAAGAAATGATGTTGTTGTAGAATCAATGAAAAAAAATGTATGTGCATACTTAGCTGCAATAGGTGGTGCAGGAGCATATATATCAAATTCTATAAAAAAGGCTGAAGTTATTGCATATGACGATTTAGGAGCTGAAGCTATTAGGAAATTAGAAGTTGAGGATTTGCTTGTAATAGTTGCAATTGATTGTTATGGAAACAACATTTATGAATTAAATAAATAACTATAAATCAAAATATGAAAGAGGTTAAGTTATGACTAAAAATTACTCAGAATTAGCACTAGAGATGCATGAAAAAAATAAAGGGAAAATAACTGTTTGTAGTAAAATTAAAGTTGAAGATAAGGATGATTTATCTATTGCATATACACCAGGGGTTGCAGCTCCATGTGTAGAAATATCTAAAGATGAAGAATTAGCATATAAGTATACTTCAAAAGGGAATATGGTAGGGGTAGTTAGTGATGGAAGTGCTGTACTAGGATTAGGAGATATAGGCGCTAGTGCATCAATACCAGTAATGGAAGGAAAGGCAATATTATTTAAAGAGTTTGCAGATGTAGATGCTTTTCCTATATGTTTAAGAACAAAAGATGTAGATGAAATAGTTAATACAGTAAAGTTAATGGAACCAGTTTTTGGGGGAATTAACTTAGAAGATATAAGTGCTCCAAGATGTTTTGAAATAGAGGAGAAGTTAAAGAAAGAGTTAAATATACCAGTATTTCATGATGATCAACATGGGACAGCTATAGTTTTATCAGCAGCTATAATAAATTCATTAAAATTAATAAATAAAAATATAGAAGATTTAGAGATTGTGATAAATGGGCCTGGAGCAGCTGGATTAGCAATAGCGAAAATGTTAATTAGTATGGGTGTTAAAAATATTGTGTTATGTGGATTAAATGGAGCGTTAGAAGAAAACATGAAAGATTTAAACTGGGCTCAAAAAGAAATGTTAAAGGTTACTAATATACATAACGAAAAGGGATTACTATCAGATGTTATAAAAAATAAAGATGTATTTATAGGAGTTTCAGGACCTAATTGTGTAACAAAGGAAATGGTAGCTACTATGAATGAAAAATCTATAATATTAGCAATGGCAAATCCAACTCCTGAAATAATGCCAGATCAAGCAAAAGAAGGGGGAGCTTATATAGTTGGTACAGGTAGAAGTGATTTTCCAAACCAAGTAAATAATGTGCTTGCATTCCCTGCAATATTTAGAGGAGCATTAGACGTTAGAGCTAGCGAAATAAATGAAGAAATGAAAATAGCAGCAGCTCATGCAATAGCTAATTCTATAAAAAATGAAGATTTAAACCCAGATAATATACTACCTAAGTCTTTTGATAGAGAGGTAGCTAAAAATGTGGCGGAAGATATAAAAAAAGCTGCAGTAAAAACAGGGGTAGCTAGAATATAAGGAAAAGAGATTGTCTCAAAAATTTTATCTTGAGACAATCTCTTTTTATGTAATGGAAAAAATAATTAATATGCTTTATAATTAAATGTATAACCATTATAAACAAATATATATACAATCTATGAATAAAAGGGGAAATAAAAATGAATGAACCTATTTATAAGAAAATAGAAAATCATATTAAGAATTTAATACAGTCAAAAACTTTAAAGCAAGGAGAACTTATACCATCAGAAAAACAACTAAGTGAAGAATTTAATGTAACTAGAATGACTGTAAGATCGGCATTAAATAATTTAGTTAAAGATGGATATATAACTAGGCAAAGAGGAGTAGGCAGTATTGTTTTAGCTAATAAAGTATATGATAATATATCTGCTGTGAGCGGTTTCACAGAAGAAATGGAAAGTAAGGGATATAAAGTTTCTAATATATTGGTTGAGCTTAACATTGTTGAAGCTGATGAAGAGCTTATGAAGAAATTAAATCTTACTGAAAGTGAAAATGTATGGGAAATTAAAAGAATTAGATTGGCAAATGATATTAAAATATCGTATATGGAAACTTATATGCCAGTTAAGTTGTTTCCAAATTTAAAAAAGTCTCATTGCGAAGGTTCTTTATATAAATATGTTGAAGAAATATGTGGTTATAAAATTGCTATGTCTGAAAGAGAAGTAAGTTCAGTTTTAGCAAATGATGAATTAGCTAATTTACTAGACTTAACAAAACCAGAAGCTTTATTATATATAAGTCAGATTTGTAAGCTACAAAATAGTGAGGTGTTTGAATACTCTCATACTTATCACTATGGATATACATTGACTTTAAGCGCTGTATCTGAATAATCAGATACAGTTTTTAATTTATAGGAAAATGTTTTTATGAAATGCTTGAAATGTATATACATTTAAAATATAATATATATAACAATATAAAAAATATATAAACATTATAAATATAAGTTTATATATTTTTTTATTCAGCTAACAAGGAGTAATTAATATTACAAAAAATGATTTCTAAAAATTAAAGGGGGATTATTATGGGAGCGATAATGAGGTTTATGGATAAGTATATTATCCCTGTAGCTGGAAAGCTAGGAGCTCAAAGACATTTAGTAGCTGTAAGAGACGGGTTTGTAGCAATGATACCAATAACTATGATAGGAGCATTAGCAACACTAGTAAATAACTTACCAATACCAGCTTATCAAAAATTTATGAAAAATACATTTGGTGGAAGTTGGACTACGCTAGGTGGAGATTTATGGTGGGGAGCTATTGCAACTATGGCTTTATTCTTAGTTGTTGCAGTAGCGTATAATCTTGCTAAGTCATATGATGAAGATGGCTTACAAGCAGCACTTATAGCTTTAAGTATATTCTTTGTAATGTCACCTCAAGTAGCTGATATAGTTACTGAAGCTGGGGATAAAGTTAGTGGATGGGGATTTGTTCCAACTGGATATATTTCAAATTCAGCACTATTTACAGCAATAGTAATAGGATTATTATCAACTGAATTATTTGTTAAATTATCTAAGATTAAAAAAATAACTATAAAAATGCCAGATGGAGTACCACCTGCAGTAGCAAGATCTTTTGCAAAGCTAATACCAGGTATGTTGACTATAGCTGTATTTGGAGTAATTGGATTATTAATTAAAATCTTATCAGGGGGATTATTCTTAAATGATTTATTAAACACTTATTTAGCAGCTCCTTTAAAAGGAGTAGCAGATTCATTAGGATCAACTATGTTAATAACTTTCTTTATTCATATATTATGGACTGTAGGTCTTCATGGTGCAAATATAGCGATGCCTATAACAGAAACTCTATTAATGGATTTAGGTGCAGAAAATGCAGCTTTAGCTCAATCTGGAGCTACTGAAGGATTTCATACTTTAGCAGGAGCATTTTTCGATGCATTTGTATATTTAGGTGGATCAGGTATGATTCTTGGATTAATAATAGCTTTAATAATTGCAGGAAGAAGACGTAAAGATATGATAGCTTTAGGATTAGCACCATCAGTATTTAATATAAGTGAACCAGTAATATTTGGATTACCAATAGTATTAAATCCAATATATATGATACCATTTGTTTTAGCTCCGGTTGTGTGTTCAGCAGTTGCGTATTTAGCAATAGACACAGGGCTTGTAATGCCTGTAATTGCAGCTAAGATACCATGGGTAACACCACCTATTATAGGAGGTTTTTTAGCAACTGGACACTGGACGGGAGGAGTTTTAGCAGCCGTTAACTTAGTTATATCTATATTGATATATATACCATTTGTAATAGCATCAGAGAAAATAGATAAGAGAAAATCAACTTTAGCACCAGCACAAAATACTGATGACGATTTTAGTTTTGATGATTTAGAACTATAGAATTACGATAGGAGATATGACTATGAAAAAAGGACTAAAGATAGTAACTATAGGTGGGGGATCAAGTTATACTCCGGAGCTTGTAGAAGGATTTATAAAAAGACATAAAGAACTGCCAGTAAAAGAACTATGGTTAGTTGATATAGAAGAAGGAAAACATAAATTAGAAATAGTTGGGGATTTAGCTAAGAGAATGGTTAAAAAAGCTGGCATAGACATGGAAATATATCTAACTTTAGATAGAAGAGAAGCTCTAAAAGATGCAGACTTTGTAACTACACAATTAAGAGTTGGATTATTAGAGGCTAGAATAAAAGATGAAAGTATACCATTATCTCATGGAGTAATAGGGCAAGAAACTAATGGAGCAGGGGGGCTTTTTAAAGCACTAAGAACTGTACCTGTTGTACTTGATATAATTAAAGATGTTGAAAAATTGTGTCCTAATGCATGGATAATAAACTTTACAAATCCAACAGGTATAATAACAGAAGCTGTATTCAGATATACCGACTTCAAAAACTATATAGGTCTATGTAATGTTCCAATAGGTATGAGAAATGGAATAGCTAAATTGTTTGAAGTTGAAAATGAAAGAATTCAAATGGATTTTGCAGGACTTAATCATATGGTTTATGGGCTTAATGTAGATTTAGATGGAGAAGATGTTACAAAGGAAGCTATAGAAAAGTTTGTAAGTTCAAATTTAACTATGCAAAATATAAAAGCTATAGAATTTAATGCAGATTTTGTTAAAAGTTTAGGATTGATTCCTTGTCCATATCACAGATATTACTACAAAACTAAGGAAATGTTAGAAGAAGAGTTAGCTGAATTTGCAAAAGGGAAAGCTAGAGGGCAAGTAGTAAAAGAATTAGAGGATCAATTATTTGAATTATATAAAGATGAAAAATTAGATATAAAACCACCTCAATTAGAGAAAAGAGGAGGTGCGTACTATAGTGATGCAGCATGTAATTTAATAAGCTCTATATATAACGATAAAAGAGATATTCAAGTAGTTAACACAATTAATAATGGAGCTATAAGAAATTTTAAAGATAATCAAGCTGTTGAAGTTAGTAGTGTTATAACAAAGAATGGACCTAAACCATTATCTATAGGCTATTTACCAGAGGCTGTAGATGGATTAGTAAGTCAAATAAAATCATTTGAAATGCTATCTGCAAAAGCTGCTGTATATGGAGATTACAATGCAGCACACCTTGCTTTATGTATAAATCCATTAATACCTTCTGACAATCTAGCAAAGACTATATTAGATGAAATGATGGAAGCTCACAAAGATTATTTACCACAATTTAATAAGTAAAGATTTGGGGGATAGAATGTAAAAGGGTGCTAATTAGCATCCTTTTTTTACGCTTAAGGATATTAAATTTATTAAAAAACTGTGTACAACTTATGAAACTTAGTTATATAAATCACTATGTTTTGAGCGTAAAAAGGATTTTGAGCAACGGATGAAGTCGTTTGAGTAACGGGACACGAGATTGCCGAGTGGACGTTGACGACATGAAATTTTGGCGACATGAAGTGGTTTGCAGACGTAGTCGCTCAAAGCAAAGCGAATTTTTTATTGTTAAAATATATGGTATACTAGATTTTGATAATAAAATTAAGAATATTAAAAAAATAAAGTGTGGAGAAGGTATATGAGTAAAAAAAACATCATAATAGGCTCAATTATAGTTGTTATAGTTATTTTAGCTATTTTTATAAACAAAAAAAGCTCTTTGAATTTGGCCGAAAGTAGGGATACAAAACAAATTGAAACATCTAATTTAAAAGAGAATAAAGACGTTGAACCTATATCAAAAGAAAATGCTATAAAAGTTTTAAAATCTACATATGGAGATGGAGTGTGTAATATAGAAGATGATTTAAAACAAGTTGGGAGTGATTATGTAGTTGAAGTTAAAGTATGCATAGAGGATGAGGAAGATGCAGAAAATCACGATCATATTCATGAGCAAAGTATAGGTACTCATAAAATTGATATATACACAGGTGAAATTAAAGATACAAAGTAGAATAACTATAAAAACACCCCAATCGTTAGATCTTTGGTCTAACAATTGGGGTGAAGTACAATATCTATACTTTTTTTATATTAGACGAGTTCCTTCTTCGTCTTGAGTTATTAGTCCTTTTTTCATAAGAACTCCAAGCGTACGTTTGAAGTTTTTCTTACTACAGTTAAATACAGATGATATATCTGCTGGATCTGATTTATCATTTAAAGGCATAAATCCTCTAGAAGCATTGTTTAGATGATTTATGATTTTTTCTTCTAATTCATTTAGCTCTTGCTCTCTGCCTTGTCTTGGAGTAAGTCCTAATTTTCCATCTTCGTATATTTTTATAACATTTAAATTTAACTTATCTCCTATATTAAGCTTTGTAAAGTATTCGTTATGAAGTATAACTCCTTCAAACTTGTTGTCTACGCAAATCATAGCACTATCATTAGTTTGGAATCCGTAAACAACACCTGTAACACTATCGCCCACTTTATATTCAGAATCAGTTGATAAATAACCTTCTATTCTAGTAGTAGCAGCTATTCTTTCAGTTTTATCTAAGTAGATATAAAATAAATATTTATTACCTTTTTTTAAATCGTAATGCTTTGAACTAAAAGGAACTAAAATATCTTTTTCAAGTCCTATGTTAATAAAGTAACCTATTTTAGTAGCATCTACAACTTCGAAATAACCTACATCACCAACCTTAGCTAAAGGGGGATTTAAAGTTGCTGCTAATTTATCTTTAGAATCTCTATAAACAAATACATTTACTTCATCTCCAGGTATTAAAACCTCATAGTTTGTAAATTTTTTATGCATAAATAGATCATCGTTAGTATTACCTGTTTGCGCATCTAGAAAAAAACCAAAATCAGCTTTTCTAGCTATCTTTAATTTATTGAAATCACCTATTTTTATCAAGTACATTCACCTCTTTTTTAAAATATTAAAAATTACATATTCTATTATAATACCATATTTATGGGTATCTTATAAATAAAATATAAAATAACTAAATATAAAAAATAAAAATATATTGTGTTGAAGTTAAACAACAAAAATAGTATAATTGGTATATACCAAAATTGGTATATACCATATAAAAAGAGTGGTGACTTAAATGAAGTTAGTAGATAAAAATATTGATACTCCTTTGCATATACAACTTATGAAGATAATAAGAGATATGATTAACTCAGGAGAACTCAACTCAGGAGATTCAATAATTCCAGAGAGAGAACTTTGTAACATTCAAAATGTAAGTAGAATGACAGTAAATAAAGCTATTGTAAACTTAGTAAATGAAGGGTTTTTGTATAGAGTTCAAGGAAAAGGAACCTTTGTATCTGCGCATAAACAAAAAAATAGATTTTCTAGTATGCAAGGATTTACAGAAGTTATGAAAGCAAAAGGAATGGATATAAAAACTGATATTTTATCATTTGAAGAAAATGAAGTAGATGAGTATATTAGACAAGAGTTAAAAATAAATAATGAAAATGAAAAAGTATATAGAGTTGAAAGACTAAGGTATATAGAAGATGACCCTTTTGGTATTGAGATAAGTTATATACCAAAGAGGATATGTGAAAACTTAGAAAATGATTTAAAGGAAAAGAATTCTTTATATTACATTATAAATGAAATTTACGGATATAAAATGAAAAAAGCTGAACAGATAATAGAGCCGATAACTTTATCTGAAGAAGAGTCAAAACTTTTAAAACAAGGAAAGAATACATTGGCACTTAAATTAAAAAGAACTTCGTACACAGATGGAGATTTACCTGTTGAGTACACTATATCCATATTTAGAAGTGATAAGTACCAGTATGAAATAACTCTAAACGCATAGGAGGTATAATGATGAAGGCTATAGTAAATGGAAAGATTATTTTAAGAAATGAAGTATTAGAAAACAAAATTTTAGTATTTGATGAAAAGATTATAGATATAGCTAATCAAGTTCCTAGTGGTTGTGAAATTATAGATGCTAAAGGGAAATTAGTATCACCAGGATTAATAGATATACATATCCATGGGAATATGGGCAAAGACACAATGGAAGGAAGTGATGAAGCCATAGATACTATATCAAAATCAATAGCAAGACATGGCGTAACTTCTTATCTACCAACGACTATGACTATGGATGAAGAATCTATAACAAAAGCATTAGATTCTATAAAGAGAGGTATGAATAGAAAATTTAACGGAGCGAGAGTTTTAGGAGCTCATTTAGAAGGTCCATTTATAAATAAAATATATAAAGGAGCTCAAAATGGAAACTATATAGTTAGTCCAAGTTATGAGATTATAAAAAAATATGAGGATGTAATAAAAGTTATAACTTATGCCCCAGAAGAAGATATAGATTTTAACTTTACGAAATATATAAAAAATAATACTGATATAGTTTTATCTATAGGACATAGTGCAGCAACATTTGTAGAAGCGAGAGAGGCTATAAGATTAGGAGCTAGCAATATAACTCATACATTTAATGGTATGACAGGGTTAAATCATAGAGATCCAGGAGTTGTTGGAGCTGCATTTACAACAGATGCGTATTGTGAGTTTATATGTGACACTATACATATAACTAAAGAATTATTCCAATTTATATTAGATAGTAAAGGTAAAAAAAGAATAGTATTAATAACGGATTCAATGGAAGCTGGAGGACTAGAAAATGGAACGTATAGTTTAGGAGGGCAAGATGTAATTGTAAAGGATGGAGCAGCTAGATTAGAAAATGGATCTCTTGCAGGAAGTGTTTCAAGTCTAAACAATATGATTAAAAATTTCTATGAAAATACTAATTTAAATATAAATGAGTCAATACATTTAGGGTCTTTAAACCCAGCTAGATCATTGGGAATAGATAAAAATAAAGGAAGCTTAGATATAGGTAAAGATGCAGATATAGCTATATTTGATAATGAATTAAATTGCTACATGACTATTGTAGATGGAGATATAGTATTTGAACAAAATTAATAGATATGATGGAGGGCAAACATGCAAATATTAGTTTGTAAAAATTATGATGAAATGAGCAAAAAAGCGGCTCAAATAATGGCAAGTCAAGTTACACTAAAATCAAATTCTATATTAGGACTAGCGACAGGTAGTACGCCTATAGGAATGTATAAAAAATTAGTTGAAATGCACAATGATGGGAATTTAGATTTTTCGGATGTAAAGTCATTTAATCTAGATGAGTATTATAAATTACCAAGAGATAATGATCAAAGTTATTATTATTTTATGCATGAAAACTTATTTAGATATATAAATATAAAAGAAGAAAATATAAATATACCAAATGGTATGACTAAAGATGTAGAACTTGAGTGTAAGGAATATGATGCATCTATAAAAGAAATAGGTGGTATAGATATACAAATTTTAGGCATAGGACATAACGCTCATATAGGATTTAACGAACCATCAGATGTATTTGTAAAAGGAACTAATTTAGTAGATTTAAAAGAATCTACTATCAAGGCCAATGCAAGATTCTTTGACTGTATAGATAATGTTCCTAAAAAGGCAATTACTATGGGGGTAGGATCTATATTTAAGTCTAAAAAGATTATGTTACTAGCATCTGGGGAAGGAAAAGCTGAAGCTATATATAATACTGTATATGGAGAAATAACTCCTCAAGTTCCATCATCTATACTTCAACTTCACAGAGATACAATATTAATATTAGATGAAGATGCGGCAAGTAAGTTAAAAAAGGAAGATTATAAATTAATATAAAATGTAAATAACCTGCTACATAGCAGGTTATTTGCATTTTATAAATTGAAATTAGGAATAAAATATCAAAATATAATAAAAAAAATATAATTAGGGATACTAAACTTTGTGAATATTAATATAAACTAAAAATAAGGCTAAATCTACAAGAGCTTAAAAACACTAGGTTTTAAAGATAGAAAATAATTAAAAAAATATTAAAAAACTATTGAAATTTGCAGCTTAATTTTATATAATATGTCTTGTTGTTTAGAAATTTTAAACAAAAGGTTTAGTAAAAATGATTAAAAGTAGGAGGTGGACCATGGATATAGGTGAAAAAATAAAACGACTAAGAATAGAAAAGCAGTTAACACAAGAAGAGTTAGCAAATAGGTGTGAACTTTCTAAGGGATTTATATCTCAATTAGAAAACAATTTAACATCACCATCCATAGCTACACTTATAGATATATTAGAAATTTTAGGAACAAACTTAAAAGAATTTTTTAATGAAATGGATAATGAAAAAATTTGCTTTTCAAAAGAAGACATGTTTGAAACTGAAGATGAAGAATTAAAATACACATTTAAGTGGTTGGTTCCAAATTCTCAGAAAAATCAAATGGAGCCAATACTAATATCTTTATCTCCTGGAGGTCAATATAAAGAAGAAAAACCTCATGAGGGAGAAGAGTTTGGTTACGTACTAGCAGGATCCGTTTATTTACACATAGGAGATAAAAAAAATAAAGTTAGAAAAGGTGAGAGTTTTTATTTCAAACCTAGAGCTAATCATTATATATCAAATGCTGGAAAAACAGAAGCTAAAGTTATATGGGTGAGTACACCACCATCATTTTAAGAGAAAGAGGTGATATATTTGTTAGAAAACATAATAGAATTAAAAAACTTATCTAAAAGTTATGATGATAATCAAGTTTTAGATAACTTAAGTTTAGATATAAAGAAAAATGAATTTTTAACATTATTAGGACCAAGTGGATGTGGTAAAACTACAACACTTAAAATAATAGCTGGATTTGAGTACGCTGATGACGGTAAGGTATTATTTGAAGAAAATGATATTACAGATATACCACCTCATGAAAGGCAGATAAATACTGTATTCCAAAAATATGCTTTGTTTCCTCATATGAATATATACGAAAATATAGCTTTTGGTTTAAAAATAAAAAAGCTTCCTAAAGACGAGATAGATAAAAAAGTAAAAGAAATGCTTAAATTGGTTGCACTTGATGGATTTGAGAAAAGACAAGTAGAATCATTAAGTGGAGGTCAACAACAAAGGGTAGCTATAGCAAGAGCATTAGTAAATGAACCTAAAGTATTGCTATTAGATGAGCCTTTAGGAGCGCTGGACTTAAAGTTAAGAAAAGAAATGCAAATGGAATTAAAAAAGATGCAAAAAAAATTAGGAATAACATTTATTTTTGTAACTCATGATCAAGAAGAAGCTTTAACTATGTCTGATAAAATAATAGTAATGAATAAAGGTAAAATCCAACAAATGGGAACACCGCAAGATATATACAATGAGCCAGAAAATTCATTTGTAGCTAGGTTTATAGGTGAAAGTAATATATTTGATGGAATTATGTTGAAAGATTATTTAGTAGAGTTTTGTGGGAAGAAATTTAAGTGTGTAGATAAGGACTTTGAGATAAATGAAAATATTGAAGTAGTAATAAGACCAGAAGATGTAAAAATGGTAGAACCTGAAAAAGGCATGTTAAAAGGAAAAGTTGCGTCAGTACTATTTAAAGGTGTTCACTATGAAATTGAAGTGAATGAAAACGGAAGAATGTGGATACTTCACAACACACAAAGTGCACAAGTAGGAAGTGAATTAGGTTTAGACATATATCCAGAAGACATTCATATAATGAGAAAAGTGAGTGAATAGATAATATGAAAAAAAATAAATCCCTTCTTGCTTACCCTTATATAATATGGAGTGCACTATTCATAGTAATACCTTTAATCCTTGTGTTATTTTTCAGTTTTACAGTTGAAAATGGAGATAAGCTAGTATTTTCTTTAGAAAATTATAAAAGATTAATTAATCCTATATATTTAAAAGTATTTTTAAGATCTATAATCTTAGCTGGAACATCTACAATCATTTGCTTATTAGTTGGATATCCAGTTGCATATATAATTTCTAAAGCTCATATAAGTAAAAGAAATACTTTAATATTATTATTTATACTTCCAATGTGGATGAACTTCCTTTTAAGAACTTATGCATGGGTTGCTATTTTAGGTAAGAATGGAATATTAAATTCATTTTTAGGTTTATTTGGAATAGAGCCAGTTGCATTACTTTACACTAACTTTGCAATATTACTTGGAATGGTATATAACTTCTTACCATTTATGGTATTACCGATATATACATCATTATCAAAGATGGATAATGATTTAATTAATGCAGCTAGAGACTTAGGAGCTAATAGCTTCCAAGTATTTACAAAAGTTATATTCCCACTTAGTTTACCTGGAGTTATTTCAGGGATAACTATGGTATTTATGCCAGCTGTAACTACATTTGCTATATCGAGACTATTAGGTGGAGGTAAATTTATGTTACTAGGAGACTTGATAGAGCAACAATTTACAGTAGTTGGAGACTGGAATTTTGGATCTGCAATATCAATATTTATGATGATTGTAATATTAATATCTATGGCTATTATGTCGAAATTTGAGGATGACAGTGATAAGGAAGGCGGTGGGTTATTATTTTAAAGAAAGCAGTATCAAATATTTATTTAACTTTAGTATTTTTGTTTCTATATGCACCAATAATGGCACTAGCAGTATTTTCATTTAATGATTCAAAATCTATGGCCCACTGGAATGGATTTACATTTAAATGGTATGAACAACTTATTCATAATGAAAGTATAATGAATGCATTATATTACACATTATTAGTAGCTGTAATCTCATCTATAATAGCTACTATAGTAGGCACTATAAGTGCTATAGGAATACATAAAATGAGAGGTAAAAGAAGAAAGTTAATACTTAATATAAACTATCTCCCAGTATTAAATCCAGATATAGTTACAGCAGTATCATTAATGAGTTTATATGCTTTTTTTAGTCTGAATTTTGGATTTACAACTATGTTACTATCTCACATAATGTTTAGTATTCCTTATGTAATATTGTCAGTGCTTCCTAAAATTAAGCAACTTCCTCAAAATATAGAAGAAGCTGCAATGGATTTAGGAGCAACTCCTATGTATGCTTTAAGAAAAGTTATATTACCTCAAATAAAACCAGGCATAATATCTGGATTTTTAATTGCGTTTACAATGTCTATTGATGATTTTGTAATAAGTTTCTTTAATACAGGGAATGGAGTTAGTAACCTTTCTATAGAAATATACGGAATGGCAAGAAGAGGTATAAAACCAGAAATAAATGCCTTATCTACGATAATGTTTGCCGTTGTATTAATATTACTTTTAATATCAAATAAAAAGCAATCTATAGTAAGGGGTGGTAAGTAATTATGAAATTAAGAAAAATATCAATATTAATTACTATAGGTTTAATGGTTTCAACTATGCTTACAGGGTGTGGGGCTACAGACTCAAATAAAGTTTTAAATGTATATAATGTCGGAGATTATATAGATGAAGAAATTATAACTTTATTTGAAAAAGAAACTGGAATAAAAGTACAATATGAAACTTATGATACTAATGAAATGATGTATCAAAAGGTTAAAAGTGGAAGTACTCACTATGATTTAATATTCCCATCAGATTATATGGTTGAAAAAATGAAAAGTGAAGAACTTCTTCAAAAAATAGATTTTGAAAATATACCTAATATGAAATATATAGACAAAAGTTTTTTAAATCCTATATATGATAAAACTAATAAATATAGTGTTCCGTATATGTGGGGAACTTTTGGTATTTTATACAATAAGAAAATGGTAAAAGAACCGATAGATAGTTGGGATATTCTTTGGGATCCTAAATATAAAGGAAATATAATGATGTTTGACTCAGTTAGAGATACTATGGGAATATCATTAAAAAGATTAGGTTATAGCATGAATAGCACAAACCCTAAAGAAATAGATAAAGCGATGAAAGAATTAATGAAACAAAAAGATTTAGTATTAGCATATGTAAATGATGAAGGTAAAGATAGGCTTTTAGGAGAAGAAGTTGCAATGGGTATAGCTTACTCAGGAGATGCAGTAACTTTAATGGAGGAAAATCCAAATTTAGATTATGCAATACCTAAAGAAGGTACCAATAAATGGGTAGATGCAATGGCAATTCCTAAAAGTGCACAGAACAAAAAAGAAGCTGAAATGTTTATAAACTTTTTACTAGACCCTGAAATTGCAACAATGAATGCTGAATATATAGGATACTCAACTCCTAATGTAGGTGCGTTAGAATTATTAGACGAAGATGTAATTAAAAATCCAGTTGCATATCCATCTAAAGAAGTTATGGATAAAACTGAAACTTTTATTGATTTAGGAGACAAATTAAGGATATATGATGAGGCTTGGATAAAGCTAAAATCTAAATAAAGAAAGCTCATTTTAAAATGAGCTTTCTTTTTTTTACAAAAACTTTAAGTTGCATAGATACAAAAATAGTGTATAATATTAAAATTGTGATTCAAATTAGAAAATTCATAAAAATAATTACATTTCGTCAATGGTAAAAATTAATATTTAGATAAAGTAAATTTTCATGAATTTTTTTATAAAGTTATCATACAAAAGCTTTAGTGACGATATTATAATATAAATTAAAAATTGGAGGAGATTATGGAGCAAATAAAAAAGAGGCACTTTAGAAAAGTTGCAAAACCTAATAATAAGAAAAATCAAGGATTTATTAAAAATATAATTTTAATATTAGTTTTATCATTTGTAATTGGTGGAATATATACAGTATATGCAAATAAAAGTTATGAAGAGGAAATAGATAAAATAGATAAAATAGAAACTTTAAAATTAGAAAAGGAAAAAATAGAATTTATAAAAAGTATTGAAGAAGAAGCTCAGGAAAGTTATAAAGAGTATGGAGTATTGCCATCAATAACAATATCACAAGCTATACTTGAATCAGGATGGGGGCAATCGGAGTTAACAAAGGATAGTAATAATTTATTTGGTATAAAAGCAGGTGAAGGATGGAACGGCGAGAGTGTTGAAGTTATGACTACAGAAAATTATAGCGATAAAATAAGTGCTAGATTTAGAAAGTATAATTCATTAGATGAGTCTATAGAAGATCATGCAAAGTTCTTAAAAGAAAATCAGAGATATACAGAACATGGATTATTCAATGGGAAAGATTATAAAGAGCAGGCACAAGCACTAGAAGATGCAGGATATAGCACCAAGAAAAATGAGCAAGGAGAAGCTATATACGCAGATATGTTGATAGATTTAATAGAAAGATATGATTTATATTTAGTAGATTGACAAAAAATATAAAAAAAGTGTTGACTTAAAAAATAAACGGTGATATTATTATACATGTGCTCGAGAGAGTACGAGTTAAGAACTTTGAAAATTAAACAGTAAGTTAATTATAAAAATTCTTTTTAAAGAATTAAACAACAAACAACCAAGCCAGATATTCAGATAATGATTAGCTGAGCGATGGACAACTTTTTAAATTATATTTGAGAGTTTGATCCTGGCTCAGGATGAACGCTGGCG
>NZ_JAKEDR010000070.1 GCF_023653455.1 Paraclostridium ghonii | reverse complement strand
ATTATATGATTTAAATAATGAAAATGAATTTACATTAATGCAAAAACTTAATGAAAAAACACAAGTAATAATACCAGATAATTTAAGAGGACTGGATAAAAAGCCATTATTGCATAATGATAAAATCCAAAAGTCAGATATGAAGACATACATACTAGAGAAAGTAGGGGGATTAAAATGATAGTTAAAGTAAAAGTACCTGCCACAAGTGCAAATTTAGGATGTGGGTTTGATACATTAGGAATGGCATTAAACTTGTATACAACATTTACATTTGAAGAAATCAAACAAGGCCTTGAATTTGAAGGATTTGATGAAAAATATTGTAATGAAGATAATCTAGTATATATATCTTTTAATAAAGCACTTAAACAGTTGAATAAGAAAGTAGATGGGGTTAGAATCAGTATTGATTGCCAAGTCCCTATATCAAGAGGTTTAGGTAGTAGCTCTATTTGTGTGGTTGCTGGTATATTCGCTGCTTATGCATTATCGAATACACAGATAAATAGAGATGATATCTTTAAGCTTGCGACTACTATAGAAGGTCATCCTGATAATGTTTCTCCTGCTATTTTTGGAGGATTAAGTGCTTCTTGTGTTGTAAATAATGAGGCTTTAACAATTAAATATGATATTGATGACCGTTTTACTTTTCTAGCTTTGATCCCAGATTTTGAAACATCAACTAACGAATCGCGTAAAGCATTACCTGATATTGTATGCCGTCAGGATGCAATTTACACTTTATCAAGATTAGGTATGGTTTTAAAAGGATTTGAAAATTATGATTTATCATTATTAAGTAAAGTTATGGATGATAAGTTGCATGAACCATATCGTTGCAAATTGATTCATGAATATGATAAAGTAAAAGAAATATGTAAGAGTGTAGATAGTGTGTGTTTTATGATATCAGGAAGTGGATCAACATTGCTTAACATAATAAAAGATAAAGAAAATGTACAGCTAATAAGAGATAAGCTAAAAGATTTAGAATATAAATGGAGAGTTCTTGAACTGAAAGTGGACAAGGAAGGAACGATCATTTTATAGGAGGTATGAGATGTTAGATGATTATTTAATTGTAAACAAAGATGTATTGCCTGATGTATTTGAAAAAGTAATACAAGTAAAACAGATGATAGAACAAGGAGAAGAAATACAGGTTAGTGAGGCCGCAAAAATAGTTGGATTATCACGAAGTACATATTACAAGTACAAAGATCATGTATTCGCAGCTTCTCACAATCTTAAAGAGCGTAAAGCCGTTATTTCATTTATGCTCCCCCATGAAAAAGGGTTATTGTCTGAGGTTTTAAATAATATTTCGCTATGCATGGGAAATATTATCACAATAAATCAGAATATTCCTATTCACTCTAAAGCAAATGTAACAATTAGTATGGATATTAGTGAACTGATTGTTCCTATTGATGAATTGATCTCTCGTATTTCAACAGTTAAAGGAATTAATAGGGTGACTTTGATTTCCTTAGAATAAAAATCAAATTAATTTGAAAAGAACCAAGTATTATTTCTATAGATATCTTATAAATTCAGTTGTTATAGGATTTGTATTTGGATATATTATGGATAAAAAATATTAATTTATGAGCATTTTAAAATAATGCTCTTTTTTAGTGTTTAAAAATATATGTTTTGATGTTAACTTATTTTTAAATAAGCTTATGAATATCACAATGTATAAAATTTTTTTCATCAATAATCTCACATCTAAATAATTCTCAACTATCTTTTAGGACTTAATCATTCCTATTTACTACACTTAAGTTAAATTAAATATTCAAAGGAGGAATGAAAATGGCAGATATAAATTTATCTCAAAATACTTCTGAAAACGCTCAAATGTCAGCTTTAAGAATCAAATATGACTGTGGGTTAGGTGAAAATGGAAGAAGTATAGTTAAAACTAGAAGTTTTTCAAACGTTAAGGATAATGCAAAAGCTCTTGATGTTTACAATGTAGCTGAAATATTAAACTCACTACAAAAACATGATGTATTATCTGTAGTAAAAATAGACAATACAGAATTAACACCAGCAAATTAAAATTCGCTTAGCTTGAGCGACTATGTCTGCGAAGCACTTCATGTCGCTCAACGTCCACTCGCTAGACTCGTGTCACGTTACTCAAACGACTTTGTTTATTACTCAAAAAAAGAAAGGGGATTAAAAAATGAGAAATATAGAAACTAGATTATTAATGGTTTTTTCAACAACTCTTGGAAGAAAAGTAAGCTTATTTGTATCTGATCCTAGAGAAGATATAACTGAAGCCGAAATAAAAGATGCTATGGATCAAATAGTTCAAAAAAACATATTTGCTCCTAAATTTGGAGAAGAACTAGAATCAGCTCTAGAAGCAAAAGTAGTTCAAACTGCAACTACTGGATATGACTTAGTTATGTAGTAATACGTAGAACGTCTCTTTGAACTTATGAGGGGCGTTCTAATAAATTTTAAAGTTACATTGGAGAGATTTGCAGTTGGAACTAGATTTAATGGCTCTAGTATCAAATTTAGGCTTTCCTGCTATTGTTACAATGTATTTGTTGATTAGGATAGAAGGTAAGCTTGAAAATTTGAGTGCTAGTATAAACTCACTTAGTAATAATATTTATGAATTTAATAATAAGAAATAGTCATCCCCCTTATAGGTGATGACTATTTTAATTTTTCATATTTTATACCTTTATAATACCATAAAATGGTGAATTTTTCAAGTGTTGTACTGTTAGAAATTAAACGTTACTATTTATTAGAGGTGATAATTTTATGGAAGAAAAAAGTATGACTGCATTGGTAAGTGCATTTTCAAGATCATATCATTCTGTACAAAATACAGAGAAAGTATTTGATGATTATTTAGCAAAAGATATTTTAACTCCGAGTGAATATGAACAAATTGCAAATCATATGTCAAAAGGAATTAGTTTCTTTAATCCATCATTTAAAGGTACACAGGAAGAAGCCTTAAGGTGGGTTGTAGATAATCAATTATCTCCATCGCCACTTGGGAGAGCTGCATTTGCAGAAAAAGCACTTGAAAATGCAATCAGAATTGGGGCAAATCAATATATGATTTTTGCTGCTGGATATGATACATTTGCATATCGCCAGCCTGAATGGGCATCAAAAATTAAAATATTTGAACTTGATCATCCTGTTACTGGGTCTGATAAGCAAAAGCGTATCCAATCAATAATACCTAAAAAACCTGACAATCTTTGTTATGTATCTGTAGATTTTACAAAACACAACTGGAAAAATAATTTAATTGCCTGCTCAGAATTTGATCAAAGTAAAATAAGTTTTTGCAGTTTACTTGGAATAAGCTATTATTTATCTAAACAGACTTTTGCTGAAACAATTAATACTATTTCAAGCATCGTCCCAAAAGGAAGTAGTATTGTTTTTGATTATCCCGATGAAGATACATATACTCCAAAAGCTGGAGAGCGAGCAAAAAAACAAGCCTCAATGATTGATACAGTAAACAAAGAAAGGCTTGCTAGTTATTCTTATTTAGAATTGGAGAAAATGTTAGCTGATAGTAATTTCTTGATTTATGAGCATTTGACACCAAATGAAATAACAAATCAATATTTCAAAAAATATAATAAATCAAATCCAAAACATCCTATAACAGCTTTTGATAACGTAAATTATTGTTTAGCTATAAAGAATTAAAACTATAATTAAAATGAGTATACTGTTTGCTTAATTAAAACAAAATCTTTATAAATTAGAAAATAATCCTTAAAATTTGTATTTAGGAAGTAGCTCAAATACAAAAGGGTGTATATATTTAAATTAATACATTTAAATATATACACCCTTTCTTAGTTTTTTCACTTTTATACAAACCTTATTTTTAAAAGTTGACCTTAAATCAATAGTTTTAAATTTTATAATCCATTAACTTTATTTTTTCAGTATTTTATCAGTATTTTTTATAATTTACTTAATCATTTAATATTGTTAATTAGCTATTTAATCAGAGAATTATAAAAATATAGTATTTAAATTAAATTTAATAATTTAAATACTATATTTATGAATTGAATAATAAGAAGGAGCGTATCTATTGAATTTTTTTAAATTATACACTCCTATTTATTATATATCTCCTTTTTAATCAGCATTATAAAGTAAATATAGCTAAATATTAATTGTTACTAATTCTCTTTAAAATTTATTTTAAGAACTAGTTATAAAGTTAATCAAATTTTCAACATCACTAATATTTCCCTTTATAGATAATGCCTTTTCAAAAAATCTAAAAGCCTCTGTATCTTTATTTTTAAGATATTCTAATGATTTTTTAGGACCCATATATCTAACTTTAATAGTTTGAAAATATATTTCTAAACTTTGAGTTAATAGTAAATGATATCTAAAGTTTCCTTCGGTATCTTCCTTTTTAGCTCTACTTAGCATTTTGATTAACCAACTTTTATTGAAATTAACTTCATTTTCACTTATGTATATAGGTTCTTTATAAAGATGTGAAATATTATTCATCAACTGGTTACAAATGTTTTTTTTATCTAGTAATATCACTCCATCATCAATATGAATTAAATCTTCGTAATCATCTATTTTTTCAGTAGGGTATATCCAAGCGTCTAATTGTATGTCTAATAATTTACTTGTATCATTTTGAGGATTTATATTATCTGAAAAGCAAATTACATCAATATCACTTTCTTTTGTTTGAGTTCCATTTGCGTAGGAACCGTATAATATTATCGAATGACAGTTATACCTATTAACTAAATAATTTTTTAAATTTATTATTACTTCATCATTCATCTTATTTCACCTCACCTATTACAAATAGTATATATTTATAGCCTAAAATAAAATATATATCTTAACTCTCTCCTAAATTTCATTTATATAGATTGTATACAGCGATTTTTTTATTTTTACAAAATATATGTATTTTAAAGTGTTGGATTTTATGTTGTAACTTAGTAATTTTATCAAGTGGCCGAAAAATACACGTATCTCGTCCTCCACCCGACTAGTATCTAATCCGAAAATCTAAAATTTATCTGAATATAAACTTTATTCGAAAATATTGTAATTTTGGTAATTTTTGTAATAAAGAGTATATACTTGAAAATTTAAATTTGATAAAATAGAAAAGGAGTAGCTGGAGTAACTGCCTCTTGGTATTACAGTAATTATACTAGACATTAAGACATGGCTTACTTACAGCGTTAAAAATTAATAATCAAGAAAGAAAGATGAATACTATGAAAATTATAAAAAATATTAAATTATGGACTAAAAATAGAAAGAACTTGAGTTTAATATTAGCATTAATAATAGCCTTATTTATTATCAGTTTATTCAAGGGATTATTTGCATCAGGTACAGAAACAGGAGAATGGAATATAGATTACATGAAGTACGAAAAATTACATACCATTGCTAGTGGAAAAGGTCAAAAGATTGCACTTATCGATTCTGGAGTTTCTGATTTTCAAAAGGTTGATAAAAATATTAATTTTACAGAAAGTGAAAATAAATTTGATGAAAACGGTCATGGTACAATGATGTATTCACTTTTAAAAGGATATAAAGATGAAGTTACTGGAATAGCACCGGATTCTCAAATTATTTCAATGAAAGTAATGAATGATGATGAAAGTACTACTCCTAAGATAGTAGAAGAAGCAATAGATTCAGCTATAAAAGAAAAGGTAGATTTAATTAGTTTGAGTTTAGGATCAACAAAAATCAATAAAGATATTGAGAATAAGATAAACCAAGCTATTGAAAATGGGATAATTGTTGTAAGTTCTTCTGGTGATTATAGTCAAAGTTTTTTATTATTTCCATCTAGTTTAGAAAATGTAATATCTGTTGGAGCTATTTCTGCAAATGGAAGAATAACAGATCAAAGTAATGCTCCAGAGTTAACAACAATAAATGCTCCAGGTGATGATATTAAAGTAATTGATAACAAAAAAAATATATTCTACACAAGTGGTACATCACAAGCTACAGCTATTGTAACAGGATATATTGCACTTATTAAAGAAACTGGTTTACAAGTAAATAAAGAAATAGCTTTAGATGATATGAAACATGCTTTAACTCAAATAAAAGAATATGATAGTACATATTTAAAAGAATTAGAAAAAATTAAGGGTCTGTAAAATAAAATGTGTATTCTCCTAAAAAGTGGTGATCATCAAGATATTAATCTAATTACCAAAATAGGAGGTACACATTTTATTTTACACACTTTTCTAGAAAGTAAATTTTACTCTATAGTAGTTTTGTATTTTAATTAATCAACATTTTTCATTATATAAAACTGCTTTATAAATTTTCTATTTCTTGTTTATTAAGTCCTGAAAGATTAGTTTAAACTTCTCTTTTAAAAACAGCTAAACCTTCAATTAAATCTATATGAACTAATTCCCAGCCTTCTCTACCTAACGGATTGAAAAGTTCTTCTAGCGCTTCTGTTCTATTTTTACTTGCTGATTTTTTATTAATACCATCTTGACCATATAACTGTATAAATTTATATTCGAATTGTTTCATTCTCTATCTCCTTTTTAATCAACATTATATCAAATTAAAGATAGCTAAATGCTAATTATTATTAGTTATCTTTAAATTTTATTTTATAGACTAGTTACATATTTTAAATAAAGTTAATGTGCTTAGAATCCAAATAAATGAATTCTAAGCACATTTTTATTAGATATCTTCTTTTTCCTCTAATTTATATTAAAATATAAATCTATCAGAAAAAAAGATACATGAAAGGATATATGTATGTACTAATAGAATATTTGTTTGGTTATAAAATTTAAGGGGGTATGTATATGAGTAAAAAAAGTGAGTTATTTAAGATTTTATTATTTTTTATTTTTCTTATTATGGCTTTAAATCAATTAGCTAAAATTACTAATACATTAATTCATATATATCTGTTAATATTTATTACATTATTGTACTTGCTAAGTAAAATAAATGTATTTAATTGCTCTGATGCATTTAAATTTTCTAAAAAAGATATTAAAATAACATTAATATTATGCATTATTATTTCAATATTGCAGTTTTTTTCTTTTAAATTTATTTATCCAAAGTTATATTCAAATCAAAATTTCGTTTTAAATAACATATTAATGATTTTAATTTTAGAGCAATTATTAAATTGCATCATTGAAGAAATATTTTTTAGAGGATATATTTTTAGTTTGCTAAACACAAAATTTACTGATAAAGTATATGTATTTGTTAGCTCTATAATATTTGCTATCTATCACATAATAATCTTTAATGTTAGTTCTATAATTGAATGTATTATGTTATCAATATTTACACTTTCAGTTGGAATATGTTTAGGATACATTTATATTAAAACCTCTAATTTATTACCTTGCATTTTAATACATACTGTATATAATTTAAGTCAAAATATTATATCTCTAGAGTTTAACTCTATTAATTTAGGTATTCAAAATATTTATATTCAATTTGGATATCCTTCAGTGATTTTTATAATAACTTTACTTGTATACATCTATTATAATAAATGGAACATAAATCGAGAAATTTCTCATAATGAATAAATTCAAATCTCAATTAAATTTAAGATAAAAAGATAGTCCTAAAATTTATTAGAGACTACTATATTTTGCATAAAGTTAATGCCCTTAGAATCCAAATAAATGGATTTAAGGGCATTTTCACTAACCTTTACTCTAAATATATTTAACCTATTTTACTCATAACTACATACTCTATCTTATTTTTACTTCCACTCAGGTCCTGATAAATAAAACTTAATTTTATTTTATTTGACCTATCTATATAAGTATATTTCTTTAATAATTGTTCATTATCCTCATCAGCTTTAACATAATTATTTCCTAACTTAGATACTACATCATCTAAGTTTTTTATATTTTTTTCTCCATTAATACTTATATCACCCTTGCTACCTTCTCCATGAATTTTATTGATTTTATTATTTTTATCAAATATCCTAATTTCTTCAGATACAAAATTATAATCATCATCATCGTACATATCAGTAGCTGTATATTTTTTAATATCAAATTTTTCTAAACTATCTCCTACTTTTAATCCATCTATGTAAACTTTACTTAAATTTGTTTCTGGTATAGTATACTCCTTACAAGTTTCAATGAATCCATTATAATTAATTAATAAAACTAATAATAATAGCACCATTGAAACTACAGGGCATATTGCCTTAGATATAGAACTACCTTCATTCTTAGATTTAATAATGTTTACACTTTCTATTATCATAACTATACTTGTTATTAATAGTATTATATATTTTAAATTCATAGGTAAATGAATTTCTAAAAAATCATATATAACAAACATTACTATTACTATTAGATATGTATTTAATAAAATCAATAAACTTTTATTGATTTTTCTACAGTAACTATTTGTAATATTAGTAGTTTCTCCATTTATTTTTTTTAATGCCTTATTTATTTCTTGTACTTTATACTTGTAAATTAAATACTGTATATTCCAAATCATAAAGTATAAAAAAATCAGTATTATAATATAAACTAATATTGATAATGATGTTAATAAAAATATAATTAACATTAATACTGTCATAATAATTAAATGAATAATTACCTGTTGCAACAAACTCCATTTCTCTACTTCAAAACATAACATTGATATACTAAGAATTAAACCTGCTATTCCATATAAAACTACTTGTATACTAGCTGCAACAAGTTCATTATTTGTATATAATAACAACTTATTTGAAACGTAATGAAATGTAGAATCCCCTAATGCTAAAGATCCTAATAATGATATCACTACACTTAATGTTATTCCTAAACAAAATCCTAAAATTCCTCTTTTAAAATATTTTTTCATACTATTCTCCTATATTCCTAGCTTTCTTTTAATTTGTGATACAAATCGCCTTGATACAAAAGTACTTTCTCCATGTTTAAATATTATCTTTATATTTCCACTATATAAATTTTCTATCTCTTTAATTTCCATTACATTAATAATTTCAAACCTTGATACTTTTATAAACTGATACTTTGTCAACATACTTTCTATTTCATAAAGTCTCATTTTTAATAAATACTTACCACTATTTGTTATTGCAAATACTTTTTGATTCTCAGTATATACCCGGTAAATTTCATTAAATTTCAATAAAACTGTATTATCATCACGATATCCCATTAATACATTATTGTAAGACTCCAAAATATTTTTGATATCTTCTACTTCTTGGGTTATTTCATTAGCCCTTAATATTACATGAACTTCACTATGTAATGAGTTGATTTCTACTTTTACTCTCAATTTAATATTCCTCCAATGTTTATCAATTTTATAATATATGTTTTTTGAAAAAATCTCTCTATATATTACATAAACGGTATTTCTTTACATGTAAACGGTAATCTATTATATTTTTTATTTATTGTTTTTACGCAAAAAAAAGCTAATTTCTATTCATTTAAGAAATCAGCTTTTTTATTTGTTTTAATTATGTAAATATATTTCTTATTCTAATCTTTTGTATTTAATATTGTCTACAGCTATAAATAAATTCATACTAAATAACCCTGTAAAAACTACCATAATTGTTGATACAATAAATTTTAAAATACTTGTAAATATATCTAGGCAAATATAACCTGGAACAAGTAGATTTGGTGATATTAATACTACTATTAATCCACTTATAAGACTTATCAATATAGTAAATACGAATATTTTCCATTTAATCCCGTCACTCATTACTTTTGTTTTATTTAATATTTCTTTAGATGAAAGTTCTGGGTTTTTACATAAAACATAGTTTAATGGCGCATATTTTAAACCTATTATGATTCCAGGAACTACAAATAGTATAAGTCCCAAAATAATTTTTAATAATACGATACTACTTACCTTAACAACTAATGCTAATGGTGCTCGATCTATTTTTTCATGATTTAAAATTTCATATATAGATTTGTATAAATAATACCATGCCGAATTAATTAATACTCCTATTATTAAAACTATACCTATCATTAAAACTACACCTAAAACAATCAATACTAATTCAACAGTACTATCTTGTCCTAAGGTTAGAGTTTCTTCAGGAATTGATGTATCCTCATAGGTTGTTTCTGGATAAAAACTATCATCTACTGTTTCATCAATTATAAATCCTCCTGATAATACCGAAATTATCATAGCTATTATCCATATTTTTTTTGTAGTTTTTTTAAATAGTAAACAACTTTCTTCAACCAAACTTAAAAATTTTACATTTTTATACATATTTTCTCCTTATTATTGCCTTCCTGCAATGTCTCCATTAGCCCCTATCATATAATATTTAACTATTATTTTTTGTACTTCATCAAACTTTAATTAGTTCTATTTCGTATTTCATTTTAACATATTTTTACATTTTTTCAACAAAAATAGACTTAAATAGGGAAAATATGGCTTAAAATATAACTTAATATGTAAATCTAACTATTTTTGTATTTAAGTATAGTTAAATTTTTTATAGAATAGTTAGATATTTTAAGGCATTGTATATTGTCTTTTTAAGAAGTAAATTGTTTACTTTTTTTGCAAATTATAATTGATTGTATACAAATTAATATGAATAATACACAAAATAATACTGATAATACTTTAATAGATAAGTCAAAATAATATTTATTTAGAATACAAAATATTTCAAATATAATTAAAGATATTCCACTTCTAAAATATATCTTGGAATAAAAGTTTATATATCCATCTCTATCTTTGATTTTTGTAGGATATGTAAGTACATACTTTTCTATATCTTTAGTTTCTTTTAATTTCTTACTTCGATTAAAAAACCAAATAACCATTAATATAGTTATAATTGACATTTAAATTCCCCTCTTTTTTTAATATAAACGTTATAACAAGTCTTAGAGTGTGTTATAATTTATTAAATATTTTTAAATACTTGTGGTTGGTCAGCTATAAATTCGATTTCCCCGCATTCAATACAAAGATAACAAGAAACACTACTTCTTTTTTCAATTTCAAGAATACCTTTTTTCTTATACCATATACATGGTTGTGTTGAAACAGGTTTCATTGCAAAATTCATTTTTTTCATTTCATTTTTACACTTTATACATTCCATAATTTCTAATTCTCCTTTACGACAACTTGATTTAATTATTATAACAAACATGTAAATTATTTCCTATTTTTTTAGATTTAACTTTAGAAACTAGTTATGTTTAAATATGCTTTTAAGTTATGACTTAGTCAAAATAAAATAAATCCTCAAACTTTTTATCTAAAGCAATACATAAAATTAAGGCTAATTTAGCTGTTGGATTAAATTGGCCTGTTTCAATTGAACTTATCGTATTTCTTGAAACTCCAACAAGTTCTGCTAACTCTCTTTGAGATATTCCTTTTTCTTTTCTAATTTGTTTTAAATTATTATGTAAAATTAGTTGAGTTTCCATATTAAATCACCTCAAACATAGTTAAAATTCTTGCCATAGCTCCAACACCTATTATTATACTTAAAATTAAATATATCTTTTTTTCTCTATCGTAAAAATATTCTATAGCACTTTTGATCCCCATCCCTATTATAAGTACCAGTGAAAAGTAATCTACATTTATATCAGAGTGTCCCATAAAATATTTTAATATAAAAGCAATTATTGTTAGTAGCCCAAATACTCCAAGTAGCGCATTAAAGGCCTTACTCTCACTACGTTCTTGAATTTTCAATTCCATTTCATCACCATTTTTATTTTCTTCACGACTTTTTCTAAGTATTTCTTCCTTTTTCATTTTAATGCATCCCTTTCGCCAAGTTTTATTGTCAATAATTATAACACCTGCAAAGTTTTATTGTCAAAAAATTACTCTTTAAAAGTAATTTATCCATAAAAAAAGAACAGCGCTAACTGCTCTTACATATTTATAGATTTCTCAAAATCTTTAAGATTATTTTCAAACATTTTCAATTCTTTATCATATATTTTTAAGTTTTCTATAACGTTATCTCCAAAATTTCCAAGTAAATGTTCTTCTAAGTTTCCTGAATTATTTTTTGTATTTACAATTGAATTTGAAAGATCTCTTTTTTTATCTACTGAAGTGTTATTATCATCAATTAACTTTCTATATTTTCTATGTAATACATTTTGTAAATTTTGTTTTTGCTCAATTCTTTCAAGGGATTCTATTTCTTCTTTTATACTATAGACTTGATATTCCGTAAGACTTTTATCATTTTTTAATTTACTTTTTAGATAATTAATTTTTGTTATATAGCTCATGTCAATTTCTCCATTAATAAAATAAATTGGCTGCATTTAAATCGCCTTCTTGTATCTCTCTTACTCCACTTTCTATTCCATCTATTAATCCTATTAACTTACTTTTTTGAACTTCCAATCCATATATTAAATATTCACCTTTTTGTCTATCATAAAACCTATTTGGATTCTTATACGGAACAATTTCATCCATTAACTCATCTAAATCCGCTTGAGTTAAACGGCTATATTCTCCTCTTCCCATTTCTGATAAAAGCTCTTCATATATTCTTTGTGTTTCTCTATCCAATGTATCCATTCTCTCTTCTATATGATAAATAAGTCCATCTAGGTAATTTGTATTATCTCTTAGGCTATTTGTACTCCTTAAAACTTCGTCTACATTCACATATAATTTTACATTTCCACTTGATGTAAAAACCCCATCAAATGAACCCAGTGAGTGTTGGTCTAGAGCATATTTTCCAAATAATATTGTTGACAATCCAAACCTCGATGCTGAAGGTATTAAATTTAATATATTAAATGAATCATCTTTAAAAGAGAATTTTACATTCGATTGAACAAATAACTGCCTTCCAATCAATTCACCGCTTGGAACATGTCCAACTGGATCATATTCATGCTTATAATTCACTATTTTACTATCATAATAACCATTTTTAACCTTATTTTGAAATTCTTTTGGTAACAGCCTGTAAGCTCTTGCTGCAGAATATGTTACTGTCTTTTTGTCATGTAAAACTCCTTCGTATTGTGCTAACGCTCCACCTAAACTATGTCCAGTAAATGAATACTCCTTTGGCTTATATTTTTTTACAGTTTCATTTACAAAATCCTCATATTCTACGAATTGATTATTTTTAGTTGACATTGATCCAAGAATATATTTTTTAAAAACGTTAGGTATAGCTTGATTGATTTTTATAGATGCTCTACTTATTTTAATAAAATTACTCTTCTCAAATTCCCTTAGTTTTATGGGCTTTGGATAAGTTCCTAAGTCACTAATATTACAAGCCCAATCTGTCAAACTCTCTGTTCCCCTTGATAAAAAAACCATGTTAGAAGCTTCTTTCTTTCCACTCTTAATGTCTTCATATTCTTCTGATGGAACTAATGCAGAACCTTGAAGCCCAGATTTTTTATTATCTACACTATCAAGAACTTTCCACTTTATCTCCTTTGTACCTGCTTGGATTTTTATATCATTTCCACCTCTAAGTATTTCATCTTTATATGATTTGTTACATAAATCATAATATTCTTCATCAGACATCTCTTTTTGCATATAATTCCTCCATAATATTCCTAAATTTACATTTTTTATTATATAATAAATTAAATAAAAGAAAAGGATTGATATATATATATGAGTAAAAATAAAAAAATAATATGTTTGATAATTGGTATTATATTAATTATCGGATTAATAACAGGAATAGGAGTTAAAAAATATATGGAACATAAAAAAATTGAAGAACAAAAAATAATTGAACAATTCAAACCTAGCATCGAAATTTACTTAAAAACTTACTATAACAACATAGATACTGTTACAGTTGATAATGTAGAGCGCGTTCCTACTGGAAGTACCTGCCTTAATGGATATGTTAATGGTGATAAAGAACTTAGCATATTCTCATTTATTCATTTTATCGAAGAAAATGGTGTATCAAAACCTGTTATAAAAGAAGTTGATGTTAATGTTAAATTAAATGATTGGGAGAAAGAAGAATATATTAATTCAGATAAACATTATCCAGCATATCAATTGTTAGAACAACGACAAGCTAAAGAAAAAAAAGAAAAATAAAATAATATATGACTAATTATAAAAAAATAATAAGTATAATAATTTGTATTGTATTTATTGCTGGTTTGACCTTAAAAATAGGAATTACTAAATATATGGATAATAAAAAAATTGAAGAACAAAAAACAATTGAGCAATTCAAACCTAGCATGGAAATTTACTTAAAAACTTACTATAACAACATAGATACTGTTACAGTTGATAATGTAGAGCGCGTTCCTACTGGAAGTATATGCCTTAATGGATATGTTAACGGTGATAAAAAACTTAAAATCCACTCGTTTATTGACTATATAGAAAAAGATGGTCAATTAACACCTGTAATAAACATTGTTAATGTTGATATTAAATTAAATGACTGGAGAAAAGAAGAATACGAATATGGGTCTCCTTATAGTGCTTATGAGCTCTTAGAACAACAACAAGCTAAAGAAAAAAAAGAAAAATAGGGTAATGTATGACTAATTATAAAAAAATAATAATTATAATAATTTGCATTGTATTTATCACTGGTTTGACCTTAAAAATAGGAGTGACTAAATACATGGAACATAAAAAAATTGAAGAACAAAAAATAATTGAACAATTCAAACCTAGCATCGAAATATATTTGAAAACTTATTATAACAACATAGATACTGTTACAGTAGATAAAGTTAAAAAGAAGCCTTTAGTAGGTACAGAATTAACAGGGTATGTTAATGGTGATAAAGAACTTAGCATCTCAGCATTCATTTATTCGATTGAAGAAAATGGTGTATTAAAACCTGTAATAGAAAATGTTGATGTTAATGCTAAAGTATATGATTGGAGAAAAGAAGAATATAAATATAGCTCTCCTTATACTGCTTATGAGCTATTAGAACAACAACAAGCTAAAGAAAATAAGGAATAAGAAAAGTAATAATTATTAAAAATTCACTTTAAAGGATATTTAGATATTTAACATAAAGTTAAAGGCCTTAGAATTCAAATAAATGGATTCTAAGGCCTTTTTATCCCTATTGAAATAAATTTATCAACTCTTAATATTCTCCTGTATAATAATAACTACATATTATATCAAGAAAGGAATTTTTTATGAAAAAATATTTAAGCATTACTAGTATTATTTTGGGGTTATTTGTAAATATAATACTAGTATATGGATGGTTTAGCTTTAAACCAGCTCCAATTATAGGTCTTTCAGGTATGAGTTTGGTGCGAGCTGAATTCTTCGAGTGGTTAACTAGTAGTTCCTTAAATTTATTTTTGTCACTTATAAGTACCATTGGTTTTGTTCTCTCTATAATGGCTTTAACTAAATATAAATCCTATAATAAAAAGTCTCTTAGCATTATAGGCCTTATATTTAATCTTGTTCCAACATTTTTATTTTTAATTTTAATTTTGGTTTTATTAATGGCACTTATAGTGATAGGTTTTATGGCTATATAGTATTATTTTTAATAGTATATAAACCTAACTACACCTTAAGTTTTTATTTAGAGATTAGAGAGTTTTATTTTACATAAAGTGAATGCCCTTAAAGTCTTAAAATGTACCCTTTGTAAAGGACAATTAAAAAATACACTATTATGCAACAAGATGATTTCTGTATTGAACAGGAGTCATCTTGTTTAAATTCCATTGATATCTATAATTATTATAGTAATCCATAT
>NZ_JAKEDR010000007.1 GCF_023653455.1 Paraclostridium ghonii | reverse complement strand
CTTATCTATCAGTATTATATAGTTACCTAAAAGTATTATCTAAAAATATAAAAATGGGCTGTTTCAAAATAGCAGAATTATTAAGATAAATATACAAATATCACTTCCAGATACTTCAAATGCATCTAAAATTTATGTATTTATCCTTCCTACTTATTTTGAAACAGCCCATTATAGCATACTTGCTATTGATATTATGGCTTCTTGTCTATTTTTAAACCCTAGTTTAGCGAATATATTGCTTACATGCTTTTTTACCGTATATTCTGTTATATAAAGATTATTAGCAATTTCTTTATTGTTAAGGCCTTTAGCCATTTCTTCCAATACCTCATTCTCTCTTTTCGTAAGTAACTTCATATTGTTTATATATTTATTGTGTACTATATTTTCAATTAAATCCGACTCAAATACTTTTTTTCCTCTTAATATATTTTCTATATTGTGTATAAACTCAGATTTGTCTTTTACATTGAAGATATATCCATCTACGTTACTTTGAATTAATTCTGTGAATATAAATTCACTTTTGTTTCGATCTAAGACAATTACTTTCGTATTTTTTGAATATAGCTTAACGTATTTTATTAAATCCAATTCAATTGTTGTCCGTTCTTCAAGCTCTATAAATATCAATTTAGCATTTAATAACTCTTCTTTAGTTAAATCTGATAATCTTTCTTTTAATACTACATCCCCTATGTTTAATGTATATTTAAATACATTCTCTAAAGATTCTCTTGTTATAAATGAGGCTGACACAACTAAAATATTCATAATATATTTCCCCTTTTCTTTTCAACAATAAATTAAATTGTAATGATTAGAAAAACCGGTTGCGCTACTAGCTCCATATATCCCAAGCGCCCAAATAAAGGATATATTTCTACGCCTCTTCCTACCCAATATATTAATCAAAAATAATTCTACCACAGTATACTTTAGTATACTATTTTTTCCATTCGCCATTTTATTGCAAATTTTATATGCTAAATATAAAAAAGTCTCTTATATTCTAATAATTCTCCTTAATTAATACTTTTTGTTATACTTGTCTATTATGTTTTTAACAGTTATTCTTTAACATCTATTAAAAATTTACACCTTTGATATACCCATAACTCATTAGTTTTAATAAAAAACAACCTACTTTTGATGAATTAACCATTGCTTACATTCATCAAAGTAGGCTATTTAAATTTAAATATACTTTTTAATTTAATATAATCCTAATAAATTAAGTTCTTATTTTTCTTGAAAACTAAATTGTTCATTTTTATCTATTTTAATCTTTTGATAATTCTAGAATTGTGAGTTATTCTGGGTTAACTGATGAGTATATTATCTATTCACTTAAATTTACTAGTTATCCTTTAGTTAAATTCTTTCATATTTTTTCATTAGATAGTCATAATTTGTGGATTTGTTTTATAATCACTTACCTACAGCCTTCTCTCTAATATAAGATAAAATGGAAAATAGGAGAGATGTGTAGCAAAACACTCCTCTCCCATTTTTTATTTCACCTTATAACTTTAAATCTTTTACTGCTTCTCGTGTTACTATTAATTTATCTTCTATTTCCTCTAAATTTCCTTTTGCCATACCTATAAATAACATATCTATTACTGCTAGTTGAGATATTCTCGAACTCATAGCACCTTCTCTTAATGATTTTTCTACGTATGGAACTTTCAATGTTATATCTGATAAATCTTCTAATTTATTATTTATACTAGCTTTTGTTATACATATTACTGGTACATTGTTTTTATTTGCATTTTCTATACACTTAATTACTTCTTTTGTAGTTCCTGAGTATGATATAGCAACTGCTACGTCTCCAGGTTCCATTAATATTGATGAAGTAATTTGTAAGTGAGTATCAACGTGAGCTACACATCTTTTGTTTATTCTACTTAGTTTATAATAAAAATCTTGTCCTACTAATCCTGAAACCCCTACACTATAAATATATATATTCTTAGCTTTAGAAAGTAACTCTATTGCTTTTTCTAAATCTTCTTCTTGTATAAGATTTACAGTCTTCTCCATTACTGTATCTATTGATTTTTTTATACCATATATAATGTCTGTTGTTTCAAGTTTTTTATTTATATATTCAAAATCAGTATTATCTTTTTTATCTCTTAAACTTATAGATAACTTTAACTTCATTTCGTTTAAGCTTTCAAATCCTAACTTTTTTGAAAATCTAATTAATGTTGCAGCTGAAGTATTTGTTAACTCTCCTATATCTTTAGCCGATAAATTTATTATACTCTCATTGTTAGTAAGTAAGTAATCAGCTATAAGTTTTTCCCTATCTGTAAAGTCTTCATAATTTTGTTTTATATATTCTAAAATATTCATAATCTAAACCTTCCTAAAATAAAACTTTTTACCATCCTTTATATATTTTAATAGATAAAAGTCATCTTGTAAAACTGATGCTACTTTATTTATTCTAGGGTCTTTCTCTTGATCAATAGTCAAAATTTGAAGTTCTCCCATATACCTTTGATATCCATTATTGTCTATTGTTACATCTCCATACTTTTTATTTACTGTATTTTCAGGTTTTATTTCTTTTTCATTTAAAATTAACCTGCTTTCACTAGCCCTTATAGCATCTCTTGCTTCATCAATTCGTGAACTATATATTTCATCTAGTAAATTTGTAGATACTTCATCTTTAGTATCTACTTTTATTCTTAACTCTACTCCTTCTGTGAAAAGACTTGATAATTCCTTTAATTCTTGCTTACTTGGAAGTGAGTCTCCTATAAATACTGATTTATTTCCTATTGCAAATAAATGATTAGCAGCTTGTCTTACCTCTTTATTTCTGTGGTCTTCTAATGTTGGCAATCCATCCTTTAAAGGACTTCTTTTCCTGTTATTAGACTGAACAAATGCACATGCTTTTATACCTTTGCCACTTAATATTTTATTTTTTTCTATCATACATTCTTCTGATATACCTGTCCCAACTCTTGGGTAAAAATTATGAAGAGCATCTATATTTTTATAGTTTGGAGAAAACTTATCCAAGTTTTCAAAGAAATCTGCGCTTATTGTAGAAGCATTTAATTGTATCTGTATCCCATAATTATTTTTACTCATGATAGCTATTTCTTCTTCTATATATCCAAAATCTATTCTTATAGTTTTCACTCCCATATCTCTTAAACCTTTTAAATCCACATTTTCTAAATCCAAAAACTTAAAAGTATTAGGAGATATGTCGCTAATTATATCCATATCATATTTTTTTGCTATTTTAAAAAAATCCCTTACCTCAACTTTTAAAATCTCATAATTAGCTTCTGGAATATGAAGTGATGTAAAAATCCTAGTAAACCCCAATTCATATGCATCTTTTAATAATTGAATATTCTCATCTTTTGTGTTGTCTAACCCAAAGTAAACTGAAAAACCTAAGCTCATAATATCTACCTCCTCTTATATAAAAAATTCGCTTCGCTTGAGCGACTATGTATAGTTTTTTTAATAAATGTAATATCCTTAAGCGTAAAAAATGGACCGACCTTATTAATAGGTAAAGGTATTATAACAAGTTTTAGCGAATTTCAAAGCGTCTTTTAAGCTTTGGGAGCAAAACTTATTATTATATCCAGAATACCCAAATCTTAGGTCAGTCCTTTTTTATTTTTTATTCTATTGGATCTTCAAAACCTAGTAATTCTGTAAAGAAATATCCTGCTATATATGAAGTTAAAACTCCAATCAAGAACACAAACATTTTTCCGTCAGCTATTAATAGTGCAAGTGGTAATCCTGATACCCCCATGGCTACTGCTCCAACTTTGAAAAATGCCATTACTGCTCCACCTACCCCAGCTCCTAGACAAGCTGCTAAGAATGGTTTTCCAAGAGGTAGTGTTACTCCATATATTAAAGGTTCTCCTATTCCCAAAAACCCTGGTACTAATCCATTTTTTGCTGTTTCTTTTAATCTTTTATTTTTAGTCTTTCTAAAAACTGCTATTGTAGCTCCAACTTGAGCCATACCAGCTGTTGCTAATATTGGAAGTAAAACTGTTGATCCTGTACTTGCTATCAAATCTGCATGTATAGGTGTTAAAGCTTGGTGCATTCCTGTCATAACTAATGGTAAGAATAGTGCTCCTGATATAGCTCCTGACATAACAGAAAGTATCATATTCTCTGAGGCTATAGTATTTGCTACTACCACACCTATTGAGTCTGATATAAACCCACCCACTGGTTGTAATACTAATAATGCTATTAAAACTGAAATTATTAATGTAACTAATGGTGTTATAAATAAGTCTAACACATCCGGTACTACTTTTTGACATGCTTTTTCAATATAAACTGCTAATAATGCAACTAATATTACTGATATTATTCCACCTCTGCCTGGTGTTAATGTCATTCCAAATAAATTTATATCAGCAAGAGCTGGAGAAGATAAAATACCTCCAAGTACCCCACCCATCATTGGCATTTGAGATCCAAATTCTTTTGCTGCATTTACCCCGACTAATATAGATAATACCGAGAAAACTCCACTTCCTATTAAACCTATTATTTTAGCTGATGTTGTACTTGTATAAGCTTCTCCAAAGTATACGCCAGCAATATTATTTACTGCTAAAACTAATCCACATGCTACAAATAATGGTATTAATGGTATAAATATGTTTCCAACTTTTTTAAGTGCATTTTTAAATTTCGTATTATTTTTTTCTTTCAATTTGTCTTTTGTTTCTTTTATTGCTTCATCTCCTAATAGTACTTTTTTTCCTACTATCTTATTTACTTCTTCAGTCACTTTATTTACTTTACCTGGGCCATATATTATTTGTAATTGCCCCTCAGCTTGAACTACTCCAAGTGCACCCTCTGATTTTTTTAGTTCTTCCATTTTAACTTTTGAGTAATCTAGAAGTTCTAATCTACAACGTGTCATACAGTTTTGTACACTTTTGATATTTTCTTTCCCACCAGCTAATTCAACTAAATTTTTTGCTATTTCTTGATTTGTCATTGCAGTTCCTCCTATCTATTTTTTATATATTTTTAAGAGCTTTTGCTATATATCCTTTATGTTGTTCTAACTTTATCTTTGCTTCTTCTTTTTCTAAATTTGATAAAATCATGAATATAGATAGTTTCACATCAAAATTTGTTTCATTTAATATTTTTGATGCTTCCTCAAACGTTGCTCCGGTTGCTTCACATACAATCTTTTTAGACCTTTCTACCAGTTTTTCATTTGTAGCTTTTACATCTACCATTAAGTTCCCATATACTTTACCCATTTTTATCATACTGCCTGTTGATAACATATTTAATACTAGTTTTTGAGCTGTTCCTGATTTTAACCTTGTAGATCCTGTTACTACTTCTGGTCCAACTACTGGTGATATTGCTATTTTAGCTTCTTTTGCAACTTGCGAATCTGCATTGCATGTAACTGAAACCGTTAGAGCTCCTATTTGATTTGCATACTCTAGTCCTCCTATTACGTATGGAGTTCTTCCTGATGCAGCTATACCTACTACGGTATCATTTTCATTTAAATTTTTATCTTTTAAATCTATTACAGCTAATTCTTTTGAATCTTCTGCTCCTTCTTTAGCTCTAAATATAGCTTCTTGACCTCCTGCAATTAGACCTTGAACTAATTCTTCTGACACTCCATATGTGGGAGGGCATTCTGATGCATCTAGTATTCCTAATCTTCCTGAAGTTCCTGCCCCTATATATATTAGTCTTCCTCCTCGTTGGATCCTATCTACTATTTCATCTATTGCTTTTGCTATTTGAGTCAATTCTTTTTCTATTGCTTGTGCTACCTTTTTGTCTTCTTCGTTTATCATTTTAACCATTTCTAGTGTTGATACTTTATCTATATTTAATGTATCTTGGTTTCTACTTTCTGTTGTTAATTTCGATAAATTTAATTTATCCATTTTTATACCTCCATATTTATATTATGAATTCGTTTTTTTGTTTATAATTTTATATTATCATGTTTGAAATAACATTTCAATATATTTTTATTTTTAAGAAATATTATTTTAAATAATATAAAAAATAAAAGTTAACTCATATTTTTATGAGTTAACTTTTATTTTTTTCGCATTTTTCTTTCCACTTTTGTAATTTTTTATTATATATATTTTTTATAAGTTCAATATCTACTTTATTATTATAATTTTGGCTTATTATTGAACTTGCAACTATTATAACATCTAGGCATTCTTCTGTTATATCCTGTTTTGATTTATTTTTATATCCACATCCGCACGCATTTGTTTGGCTAAGTATAGCTTGCGCTAATTCTCCAGCTTCTTCTGTTAATTTTAAAGTTCTTTGTTCTATTGTTTTTTCATCTATATCTGTTAGTCTTTGAATTTCTTCAAAATCTACTAATGTGTTGTAATTCATTTATATTCCTCTTTTCTTTAATTAATCTAATATATTTAGTATATCATAACTCTAAGATAGAGGCGTATATACACGCTTTGCTCCATAATCAAAGTACAGCTTTAAATACATACTACTGTTATGTACCAATTGATTTTTTATTGTTAAAATTTATTAACAAATTCAGTAAAATTCTTCGTTATATTGGTTTGAAATCGAATTTGTGTTAATATATATATGTGGTCAATTATTGTTTAATTGATTACATAGTATTTTACTTCCTACGTTTCGTAAATTTAAAGGGGGTTGTATTCAGCAATGGATCGGTTGAGAAGAAGTTATAATATGGTTATGTTCTTATTATTAGGACTAATCTGTGGTATATCTGGTAGTTTACTAGATAAACCTATATTAACTCCTGTACTTTATGTATGTTGCGCTTTATGCGGACTTATTTTTTCAGGGTTAGTATTCTCTCCAGTAAAAAAGGGATTCGACAATTAAAAGTTAAATAAAAAAGAGCTAATTATTAGCTCTTTTTTCATGTTGCTCTATATTTTCTACATTATACTCAGTGTGAAGTTTTTCTTTATATCCATTTACTAGTGAATCTAATTCTTGTTTTATTTCGTATTCACTTGGTAATATTACATATCTTCTTGCATCTAATATAAATTTACTTTCTTTGTTAACTATATTAACACTAGAAATTTTCTTATTTACACTGCCTTTCATATCTAAAAGCAGTTTAGAAAATTCTCCTTTAGTTATGTTTTTTAATATTATGTAAATTTCTTTTTCAGTTAACAGGTTATCTCTTGATACTCTTTCAACTTCTTCGTTAAACATTTCCATAACTTCCTGATTTGTATTTTTTATGTAATTATCAAGTATTAATTTAGATAATCGTGCAGTTACAAATCCTCCTAAACCTATGCCTACTATGTTTAACAATACGTATATATAATAGTTATTTAATATTTTCCCAAAATCAGTAACAAGCGCTAATATGGAAAATGCTAAAGTCCCTCCTAAAATACCTAATATAAGTTTTACATTGTTAATTTTTTGATAGTTTTTTTCATCTTCTAAATAAAAATCATCTTCTATTGTATGATTTCTATATCTATATAAATCTATATCAAATGAACTATTCGTAGAGTGTAGATTTTTAGCAAATCTACTGTATTCACTTTTATCCACAGTATTATCCAAATTTATACTTTCAATAAATTTATCTCCATAAATTTTTATACTTCTTAATATAGCTTTAATAAGAGCTTCGTTCTTAGAATCTCCATTCCATATAGATAGTGCATATTCTATACATCCTGACATACCTAATATGTGTTCTGTTTCTACACTTCCATCAATTTCAAAAAATTCTATACCTCTTAATTTACCTTCATTAGCTATTATTCTAACTTGATTGTACGTGAAAGCTCCTCTTTTTAATATTTCTTTTGGCTCTAATGTTGCATGTGTCATACCTTCCTTTATTCTATCTTCAAAATCTGCTACAGCTTCTTCATATTTATCTAGAGGTATTTCAATACTTATAGGTGAGCCATCTTCATTTACAAATCTTAATTCACCATAATTCAAGCATGCATCAACACATCGTTCGCCGCTACTATTATATTTACTTTTTAGTATCTTTGTCATATATAATTTTCACCCTTTACAAATGAACTTTGTTATCTATGGTTGTTATTTATCTATTGTGTCTACTATAATAAGTCCTTTTTTATTTTTTATAAGCCCTGGTTTGCACTCATAAACATTATATCCATTTACGCTAAGTAGTGCAACTCCATTAGCTTTAGTGTCTAGTTTCAAAACATCTCCTACATTTAAATTTATAAGGTCTCTTACAGATATGTTTGTTTTCCCTAGTGTTGCAGTCATATCAGACTTTACATTACAAATGTTTTGATATATAGTGTTGGTAAATTCATATTGACCTTCTATATCTCTAGTTTTTAGAAGTTTTTTTGTTTCTAATTGTTCAAGTACTGGTTCCATACAACAATAAGGATTGCAAAAGCGCATCTTTCCAATTTCGTCTTTACCATTATACATAGTCATTTGTGCAATAAGTACAGACTCACTTACTGAAAACTTATTACTTGATTCAACGTTGGTATAAATACTTGAAATTTCTCTTTTGTTGCATCCATCTACTATGTGTAACCTAGTTATAAAAGATGTAGCAATACTTAAAATTAAATGCTTATCAATTTCTGTTAATTCTCTATTTTCATCTTTAAAACTACCATCTCCGCCTAACATTAAATCTATAAGTGTAAGAGCTACTGTTTTATCCATTTGATATATAAGTCCCTTTACTAAAGGTAGTATGTCGTGTTCTATCATTATTGAGTCATGATTGATTGATTCCATAAATTCTTCAAAATTAGTTTGACTTATTTTTTCAAGTTTGGCATTTATACTTAGCTGTTTTAATTCATATGTTATGTGTAAATTCATATATTTACAAAAGTCTTCAGCTATAAGTGATAAAAATCTCATATTATCAGTAGAATATCTTTGAGGTTTTTTAAAATCATAATCTCTGATTGTCATTTTCACTTTATATTCCTCCTAATTCTACCTACTTTGAAGATTATTTACCATTGACCACATATCGTCGCCTGCTTGTATACCTTTACTATTGTACTGAAATGCTCTTTGAGTCATTATTAAATCTGCCATCTCATTTTGCATATTTACATTAGACATTTCTATATGACCTTGAATTATATTTTTATTTTGAACATCTTCAACATTTGCTTGATTTGCAGTAAATAAACTATCTCCTACAGATACAAAATCCGTATCTCCTTTAGGCTGATATAAATTAATAACTCCAACTTTGTTGTTATTTAAGTATACTTCTCCAAATTTATTTATATTTAAATCTCCATTTTTTAAATTAATATCCTTAGAATTACCATTCAATGGTTGTATATCTAATACATTGCCATTATCATCTACTAATTTACCATTTAAATCTAAATTAAATTCCCCACTTCTAGTATATGCATAGCTTCCATCAGACCTTCTAACTCTAAAAAAACCATCCCCATCTATTGCTAAATTAGTGTTTATTTTAGTTTCTTTAATTGATCCTTGAGAATAATTTCTCGTTGTTTGAGATACTCTACTTCCAGTGCCTGTTCTAAGATTTGTAGAGTTAGTTGGGTACGAGTTTTTATGTAATGATTCTTGATATAATTCTAAAAAATTAATATCTAATTTTTTATATCCTACAGTCTGTGCATTTGTTATATTGTTAGATATTATATCTATATTAGATTGACTTGATAGCATGCCAGACTTACTATTATGCATTATATTATACATATTTTATCCCTACCTTACATTTCCAATTTCATTAGCTATTTGTCTTAATGTTGAATCTATAGTTTGTATAACTTTTTGATTAGCTTCAAATTCTTTTACAGTTTCCATCATCTCTGTAACTGAGCTTATATAATCTACATTTGATCCCTCTACATACCCTTGTTTTATGTAGTAATTATTTGAATTTATAGGGTTATTTCCTGAGTATAAGTTATCTCCAACTTTCTTAAGATTTTTATAATCATTAAAATCTACAATATTAAACTTATAACTAGCTCCGCCTTCTACCAGTATTTCATTTGATGGTGTAACAGTCATTTTACCATTTCCTATATATATCGGTTCAGTAGCCCCTGTAGATTGGTTTTTTCCCATAACATTATGTCCACCATTTGTTACAAGATATCCCTGAGAGTTTACCTTAAATGATCCATCTCTAGAATAAAATGTGTTTCCTCCAAAGTCTCTTATTTGAAAAAAACCACTTCCATCTATTGCAAAATCTGACTGATTGTCAGTTGATACAAATGTACCTTGTTTAAAATTTGTATTAACTTCATCCATTCTAGTTCCAAAACTTGCTCCACCTAGAACTTGTTGATGTGCTATTCCGTTTTGATAGTTATCATTATTTGATAAAGTCATTTCATCAAAACTTTTAGATATTAACTTGTCTTCTTTATATCCATTAGTTTTTATATTTGCTATATTATTTGTTATCATACTTTGTCTTGATTGTAAATTTAACATAGAAGATACAGATGCATATAGTCCTCTTATCATATTTCCTCCTAATCCAGGTATTTTAATTTTTTCATCATACCTCTTAAATTTGAGATAGCTTTTTTACTTAGTTGTGAAATTCTAGATTCTGTAACTCCTAATACTTCACCAATTTCCTTAAGTGTTAACTCTTCATAATAATATAATGACAGTACAAGTCTATCTTTTTCCTTTAACATATCTAAAGCTTTAGCTACTGTTTCTATAAGTTCTTCTTTTTCTATTGATTCCTCTACATTTATACAATCATCTTTTACTATATCTATAAGCTTTAAATCATTTTCATTATCTAAAACCATGTTATCAAGAGAGCTTGTACTTAAATTTAAAGTACTTTTTCTTATTTTATGAACTTCTTCTTTGGATATTTCCATAAAATCTGCTATTTCATTTACTGTAGGTTCTCTAAAATGTTTATGTTGTAAATTTTCTATACAATTTTTATATGATCTTACTTTACTTATACATCCTCTCGATACTGGTGATTGTTTTCTAATTTCATCTATTATATAAGATGTTATTCTTATAGAAGCATACGTAGAAAATTTAACTCCCTTTTCTTCATCAAACTTATCACTAGCATCTAACAACCCCATAACCCCATAACTTACTAAGTCCTCGTATTCCATTCCTATTTTGTTTGTATAATATTTAGAAGCAATACTTCTAACAATAGGCATATTTTGATTTATAAGTTCTTCTTTACTAATCATAATGTCAACAACTCCAATCACTATATATTAATTACCCCTTGAGATTTTATTTGTACATCGTTAGGTATTTCATTTAATGACAATATAGTTAAATTTGTAAACACCATTTCTACTAATTTTCTAAACGGTGCTCTTATCTTAGGAGAAACTAATACTATTGGTCTATTATTATTAAAGTTTATAGATTCTATAGTTGATTGTATTCCTTTAAATATTTTATTAGTAGTGTCTGGATCTATAGCTGGATATGTTCCATTTACAGATCTTTGTAGACTGTTAGCTACTAAGTTTTCAATCTCCATAGATAGCGTTGTAACTACTATTGAGTTGTTTTCATCTATTAATTCAAAACATATACTTCTACTCATAGCCATTCTTACATATTCGGTAAGTAGCTCTAAATCTTTAGTATTTCTTGCATTATCAGCTAAAGTTTCTAGTATAGTTACTCTATCTTTTATAGATACTTTTTCTTTTAATAGATTTTGGAATACTTTTTGAGCTTCTCCTAGTGTCATTAAATCTGGTATTAACTCCTCTACAACTGCACTGTATTTTTCTCTTGTAGCATCTATTATTGCTTTTACTTCTTGACGTCCCATAAGATCATGAGATTTAGATTTTATAGTTTCAAGTAAATGAGTTACTAATATAGTTGTAGGGTCTACAACAGTAAATCCATATAATTCTGCCTCTTCTGCTTTATCTTTTTCTATCCATAATGCATCTAACCCAAATGTAGGCTCTTTAGTTGATATCCCATCTAAATCTACATCCATACCCATTGGGTTCATGCATAATAGCATATTTGGCATAAGCTCATATGTTGTAACTGGTATACCTTTTATCTTTATAGTGTATTGATTAGGATTTAATTGTAGATTATCTCTTATTCTTATTGGGTGAACTATTATCCCCATATCTATTGCACATTGTCTTCTAACTGATACAATCCTTTGTAATAAATCTCCACCACTACTTTCATCAGCTAAAGGAATTATTCCATATCCTATTTCAATCTCTATAGGTTCTACATTTAGAAGAGACGAAACATCTTCTGCATTTTCCAAACTTTCCTCTGCTGTTGGAGCAGCTTCAAGTTCATATAAAGATTCCTCTTGAGTTTCTTTTTCTTCTTTTTTAAGCATATATCCTATAAATATAGCTCCTGCTCCTAAAGTGAAAAATGATAATTTAGGAATTCCTGGTAAGAATCCTAATAATATTAAAACTATGCCTGTCATAATTACCGCTTTAGGAATAGATATTAATTGTTTGCCTAACTCCTTACTAAAGTTTTCATCGCCATTAACTTTAGTAACTAATATACCTGCAGATGTTGAGATAATTAGTGCAGGAATCTGACTTACTAAACCATCTCCTATTGTAAGTCTTGTATATGTTTGAATAGATTCCATAAAATCCATATCAAGCATTACAACCCCGATAACTATTCCTGCAAGTATATTTATTGTAGTTATTATTATCCCGGCTATTGCATCTCCTTTTACAAACTTAGATGCTCCATCCATAGAACCATAAAACTCAGCTTCTTGTTGCAATTCTTTTCTTCTATTTCTAGCTATTTTTTCATCTATCATGCCTGCATTTAAATCTGCATCTATACTCATTTGCTTTCCTGGCATTGCATCTAAAGTGAATCTTGCAGATACTTCAGATACTCTACTAGATCCATTTGTTATAACAACAAATTGAATTATTACAATAATTAAAAATATGATTATCCCAACTACATAATTTCCTCCAACAACGAAACTTCCAAAAGACTCTATAACATTGCCTGCATAACCTTGACCTAGTATAAGTCTTGTAGATGACAGATTAAGACCTAGCCTAAATAAAGTTGTCACTAGAAGTATAGTTGGAAATATTGATAATTCTAATATACTAGTTGAAAATATTGTCATTAGTAATATAAGAACTGAAAGTCCTATATTTATAGCTAGCATTATATCTAGTAAAAAAGGTGGTAGTGGAATTATTATCATAAGTATAATTCCAATTATCCCAAATCCAACTAATATATCAGCTCTTTTTTTAAGTCCTAATTTATCCATTTAAAACCTCTTTTATATTTTTTTATATCTATTTTTTATTTTGTAAACAGCAACTAATACCTCTGCTACTTCTTGATACATTTTTTCAGGTACCTCTTGTTCAATCTCTACTTCTTTGTAAATAAGTCTTGCTAAAGGCTTATTTTCTATAATAGGTATATCATGCTCTTTTGCTATTTCTCTTATTTTAAAGGCTATTAAATCTGCACCTTTTGCTACAACTCTAGGTGCTGAGTCACTTCCTTTTTCATATTTTATAGCTATAGATATATGAGTAGGATTTGTTACAATCACGCTAGCTAATGGTACAGATTCCATCATTCTCCTTGATGATATCTCTCTTTGCTTTTGCTTTATCTTACCTTTTATTTCTGGATTACCTTCCATTTGTTTGTATTCTTCTTTTAATTCTTGCTTTGTCATTTTTAACTCTTTTTTATGTACGTATTTTTGGTATGCAAAATCTAAAGTGGATACCAAAACTAAAACTAAAATTATGTTTTGTATTAAATCCCTAATTAGTTCAACTATTGTTTTCATTAGATATGGAAGATAAATATCTCCAGTTTTCATTATCCCCATAAAATTTTTCTCCATAAATGAGTATCCCACATTAAAAAGAACAACTATAACAAGTATGCTTTTGATTAAATTTCCTAATGATTTTTTAGAAAACATATTTTTAAACCCACTTATTGGATTTAGTTTAGATATCTTTGGCTTTAATGGATCTGTTGTCATTAAGAAACCACTTTGCATAAGATTTCCTATTGATGAGAACAATATTATAATCATTCCAACAGGTATTATAATTTTCATAAATCCCATTAAAAGAATCATTAGTAAATCTCTTACCATAACTATCGAAAATTCGTTTGTAAATCCAGTGTTTAAATATTTAACTATGTAATTTTGTAACTCTCCAATTATAAAGTCTGACATAGCATAAATTATCATTAGTACCCCTAACAAAGTTACAGTTGTTACAACTTCTTTACTTTTTGCTATATTTCCACTTTTTCTTGCATCTTTTATTTTTTTAGATGACGGCTCCTCTGTTTTATCATCAGTTGATAACATAAATCCTAAAGGTGTCATTGATGTTAAATGCATTTTACTAGTAGCTTTAAAAGTTCCATCTAAAATATCAGTCATATTGATTAATAAATTGTGTAACTCATTTAATATAAATGGCAGTGATACTATAAAGAACATTATTCCAACTATCACCTTTAAAGGCATTCCTATTATCATTACATTTAATTGAGGTACACTTCTAGAAATCAACCCCATTATAAAATCTGTTATTATAAGTGCTAGTATTATTGGAACAGCTATCTTAAATCCAATTATAAAACACTGAATAAATATGTTAACAACATAAGTATAATTATCTTTTAATATGTAGCTTCCAACTTCTATTAGTTTAAAACTTCGACTTATACCTTTTATAAGCTCATGATGACCATTTATACTGAAGAACACCATTATTCCAATCCAATAAATTACATTCTCAATTAAAGTGTTGCTTTCATGACTACTTGGATCATAAATATTTATCATTGATAATCCAAGTTGTTGATCTATCAAGCTTCCAGCTATTTTCAAGCTATTTATACATATACTTGTTATATAACCTAAAACTAATCCTGTTATAGTTTCCATTACTGCTATATTAACTAGTTCATATACATTTTTTACTTCTACTGAAACATTTATCGTAGAAGAAATTATTACCGACATAAATAATGTGAAAGTAACTTTAAATACATTTGGCGTTCCACTCGGAAAAATTATATTTATACATGAGAAAAATGCAATTAATCTTAAAAATACAAATATCAATTTATAAATTATCCTTTTATATTTGCAATCATATTCATGATTTTATTAGTAAATTGGATCAGCTCATTTAGCATCCAAGCTCCTCCAATTGCTAATGTAATTGCCACAACAATTAGCTTTGGTATAAAAGTTAATGTTTGTTCTTGAATTTGAGTGGTTGCTTGAAATATACTTATAAGTAACCCGACTACTAAAGATAGTATTAAAATGGGCCCTCCTATTAACATTCCGGTATATAAAGTTTCTTTTATTATGTTGACTACTACACTTTCACTCATTTGAATACTCTCCTCAATTATTGAAAACTTAGCAATAAAGATTTAATTAATAAATTCCATCCATCTACCATAATAAATAGTAATAGTTTAAATGGTAGAGAAATCATAACAGGTGGTAGCATAAACATACCCATAGACATAAGTACACTCGATACTACTAAGTCTATCAGTAGGAATGGTAAGTATATTAAAAATCCTATTTGGAAAGCTGTTTTTAATTCACTAATAGAAAACGCTGGAATTAATATATATAAAGGTATATTTTCTCTAGTTAAATCTTTTTCATTTATGTCTGAGTTTTCAACAAATAGTTTAATATCTTCTTGTCTAGTCTGTTTTAATAAAAATTTTCTTATAGGCTTTTCTGCTTTTTCTATGGCTTCCTCAAATTTAATTTCATGATTCATATAGGGTTTTAATGCTTGATCATTTATTTGTTTTACAGTGGGTGCCATAATAAACATCGTCAGACATATGGCAAGTCCAACTAATACTTGGTTAGGTATACTTTGTTGAGCTCCTAGTGCAGACTTTATAAAAGAAAATGTTATTATAAGTCTTACAAAGCTTGTCATCATAAAAACTATCGCACCTAAAAACATCAAACCTGTTAAAACTATAAACATTTTCATTAAAGGAGTGTAATCGCTTAAATACGGTGTTATATCACTTAATGTTTGCATCTTTCTTCTCCTTTAGCTTCCCTATTAAATTTATAGGATTCTGTATATCTTTTTTTAAATTTAGTTTACTAAATTTAAATTTATCACTTTTTAATAAATTATTATTTTGTCTATTATTTTCTATATCTTTTATGTCATCTGGAGTTAAATCTTTTATTTTTTCTATGTTATTACTTGAAACCAGCAACACGCATCCATCTTCTCCTGTTTTTAAAACTAATAAATATGTATCTTTACTAATTCCAACTTTCTCTAAGATTTTTGCATATCTATACATTCCAACATTTTGTAAATTAAGCCCATTCATTTTATAAGCTATAACAATTACCCCTATCATCAAAATTATAAATGCACTTAAATTGACTAAGTATCTTAACGTATCATACATAATAAATTATCTTACTCCTTTGTGCCTTGACTTTGTTGTGGCTCTTGACTTTTATTATTATCTTGTTGTTTTATTTTTTCATTTTTATCTACAATTAATATATCAACTCTCCTGTTTGTAGATCTATTTTCTGGAGTAGAGTTATCTACTAATGGTCTAAATTCTGCATATCCTTTTACTGCAAACCTTGTTGGTTGAACATCTTTCGTCTCAACAAAATATCTTACAACACTTACCGCTCTAGCTGTTGATAATTCCCAGTTAGATGCATACTCTAAATTTTGGATAGGAACATTGTCTGTATGCCCTTCTACTAAAACATCATTGTCCATATCTTTAACTAATTTAGTTATAGTGTCTAGTGCTTTTATACTTGTATCTTTTAAATCTGCTTTCCCTAAGTCATATAGTATATTTTCATCTAACTGAAGAACTACACCTCTGTCTTCTTCTCTTACTTTAACTACATCTTGAAGATTATTTTCTTGTACTGCCTTGTTTACCTTTTCTGCTAAATCTTCTTTTTCGAGAATTTTATCATTAACTTGAACTTTTAAATCATCTATATTCTCAACATTTTCTATAGATGCGTTTCCTCCTAAAGAACTTTGTAAAGCTTTTGATAATTCACTTAACTTTTGACTATCTACTGCCGATATTGAATATAGTAGGATAAAGAAAGCAAGAAGCAATGTAATTGTATCAGCATATGTATCCATCCAAGAACTAGTACTTACATCATCATCTTTTCCTCTTCTTCTATTTCTACGCGACATTTACTTCTTCACCTTCTATCATGTCTCTAGTGTAATAAGATCTTTTTTCTCTTGGAGTTAAAAAATTCACTAATTTTTCTTCAATAACTCTAGTGCTATCTCCATTTTGAATACTCATGATTCCACAAATCATCATATCCATACGTTCACATTCTTTTTCACATTTTATTTGAATATTAAACCCCAGCGGATTTAACACAATATTTGCCATTAATGCTCCATAGAATGTAGTTATAAGGGCTGATGCCATACCACTTGCTATTGTTGCTGGATTCCCCATATCAGCAGATAACATTTGGATTAATCCTATTAATGTACCAACCATACCAAATGCAGGTGCATAAGATCCCCATATTTTGTATATCTTAGCTCCTGTACTATATTTAATTTCTACTTCTTCTATCTCAATTTCTAATATCTCTTTTATATCTTCTATATCAATACCATCTATAGATAGTTCTAGCCCTTTTCTTAAAAAATCATCTTCTATTTCAGAAACTTCTTTTTCTATAGCTAAAGGTCCATCTTTTCTAACCTTTCTAGCTATTTCTTTAAATTGATCTACTAAATCTACTTTATTTACATTTCCAGATCTTAATGTTTCTTTAGTTATCTTTAATCCCGTTTTTAAATCATCCATGGAAAATGTTATAAGTACCGCTGCAAAAGATCCCCCTACTGTAATTGCAAAGGATGGTGCATGTATAAATGCACCAATCCCTGTTTTTCCTAGTGATATACCATATAAAACAAATCCAATAGCTAATACAAGACCTACGGGAGTTAACATATCATTTTTTTTCATATTATCCTCCTACTTATCTTTTTAAGTTTATTATTTCCTGTAATAGTTCATCGCTTGTTGTTATAACTTTACCTGCTGCTTGAAAGGCTCTAGTTGTTACTATCATTTCTGTGAATTCTTCTGATAAGTCTACATTTGACATTTCTACTGCCCCTTGTTTTATAATTCCATATTTTACTCCATACATTGCGTTTCCTGAGTTGGCTGTTTCACCGTAAAGGTTTCCGCTTAAAGATTCTAATCCTTCTGGGTTTTGAAATACTGCTATTTTTAATGCTTGCTCATTGTCAATTTTTGATCCATCTGCTAATAAATATGAGATTCCACCTTCTTTTGATATATTAAAAGATAAAACCTTTTGCATCTCTCCACTTTGGTTAGGTTTTTCTTTAGGTATTTCTATAGGTTTTCTTTCTGCATTTAAAACTTTATATCCATCTGAAGTTACTAAGTTACCATTTTTATCTAATGTAAATGAGCCATCTCTTGTATAAGCATCTTGATTAGGACCTACACTTACAACAAAGAACCCATCTCCATCTATTGCTATATCTGTTGGTCTTCCTGTTGGCTGTATTGCTCCTTGAAGCATATTTCTAAATATTCCACTTACCTTTGTACCAATACCTACTTGCCCTGGATTAACTCCACCTAGTACATCAGGATCTCCAGCCTTTCCTCCTGGGACACTTGAATATATTATTGTTTGATTTAATGCATCTGAAAATCTTGTAGTCGATTTTTTAAAAGCTGTTGTTCCAACGTTAGCAACATTGTTCCCAACAACGTCCATTTTGGTTTGATTTGATTTCATTCCACTTATTCCTGAATACATTGACTTTAACATACATTTACACTCCCTTTTTATTTGTATTTAAATCTATAAGATCTTTATTTTCAGTTGCTTTTATAAGAGATCCATATGGTATAGATTTTAATTCCCCAGTTTCATCTAACCTTACTTCCATATAAACAATACCGTCTTTAATTTTTATGCCCTCTACTACTCCTGTAATAGTTTTTTTATCATCTGTCTTGTTATCATCTTTGGCTACATTGTTAGTTTCCTCAGTAGTTTCGTCTTCTGGAGCATAAGCTTCTATTTTTTTACCTATTAATGCTGAAGCTGTACTCATTGCAGAGTTTACTAAAACTCCATTAGTTAACCCTACTAGGTACTCCATTCCTTCATTAAAACTTTGCATCTGCTCTAACATACTAAATTGAGCTAGTTGTGTTACATATTGAGTTGGATCCTGTGGATTTAAAGGATCTTGATTGCTCATTTGAGCTACTAATAATTTTAAAAATAAATCTTTATTATTTTCTTCTCCAGGCATAACTATCGGAGTTCCATTTTCTGTCTTATTTGCAGATTTTGTATTGGACAAAGGATTAATGCTTTCCTGTTGCGGTTTTATATTCATATAATCATTCATATTCCACCTCTTAAGCTAATATATTTAAATTTGATTCATCAATGTTATTTTCTTCTAACTCTTCTATAGAATTTAATTTTCTATTGTTATTTTTTTTATGTTTTCTACTTTCTTCTTTTTTGCTAAACTCTTGACTTAGGTTATCCGAAAAGAAATTTTGATCATTTGACTTCATCTCAACAACAATGTCTTTAGCTTTTATTCCTAAGTCTGCTAAGTGCTTGTTTATATCGTATAAGTTTTTGTTTAACATATTAAATGTTTCTTCTTTTCCTACATTTATAAATATTTTCGTAGTTTCATTATCTTTTAAAAGTTTTATAGTCATATCTCCTAACTCTTTAGGATTTATATTTACTTTAATTTCTTCTATATTATTATTTTTTAAATACTTAACCATCTTTATAAAGTCATCACCCATATTACTTGCACGTACAGTAACTTCACTTATATTTTTATTTATAGGTGATTCTTTTGTAAATAATTTATTATTCACAATAGGTAAATCACTTACATTTTTATCTGCTATATTTTCTAGAATATCTAAGTCTTTATCTTTAACTTCTTCTTTTTGCTTTATATCGACAACGTTGTTTTTATTAATATTTGTTGCTACATTTAATTCTTCATAAGATTTTAAAGATTTTATTTCACTGTCTACCTTTTGAATCTCTTCTTTGGGTTTTGTATTCTGCGTATTTATATTTTCTGGCAATTTAGCTATTTTTTCATCAACTTTTTTCGACAAGTGTTCTTTACTTAAAGCGCTACTTAAAACAATTTCTTTATCAGTATCTAATTCTAACTTAGTATTTTTATTAAATTTATCTAAGTTAAAGTTTAAATCCATATATTCACTTATCTCATCACTGCTTAATTCCATCATATTATCTATATCTAGTTTTTGTAGATTTAGATTTGATTTGCTGTTAATATTTTCGATAAGATCATTTATTGACTTTAAAATTTCTTCTTTTTTTAAATTTGAATCTGTATCTTCAACCTCTATTTCATTTAATTTATTTAAATTTGAAAAAAGATTTTGAATTAACTCAACAATTAAATCACTTTCTTCATTAATTTGCTCTGTACTTACAAGTTCATTGTCCATACCTAAAGAAGCTAGCAATTCCTCAAACCCACCTTTATCTGTAAGCTTTATATTTGAATTAGTTTTCCCAAGCACCAAGTTAACTAAGTCCAAGGAAAAATTCAGGTTTAAATTCATATCTCAATCATCCCTTATGATATATTCTTTTTATTTCTTATGTATGTATATAAAGCAAATTCATCATTTTCGATTTGCTCTTTTCTCGCTTCTTCTTTTCTTATTTTTATAAATTTATTTTCTTTTAATGTCTCTAAAGATTTTCTATTTATTTGTTTTTCAATAAATTTATCTTTTGACTCTATTACTATTTTTTCTTTTTCTTCTAAGATTTTATTACTTTGCTCTATAGTTTGACTTATTGAATGAAGATAGTTTAATCTAACTTTCTGACTTACAGCATCTTCTGAATCAGTAAATTGAGCATATTTTTTGTAACTTAAGTCTAATTTTTTTATATTATCTTCTACTACTTTTTTATCATTTTGAGCTTTTGTATATTCTAGTTTACTTTCTTCTTCTTCTTTTATCTTTATATCTAATAACTTTTGTAGCTTAAATTTAAATTTAATCACGTAAACATCCCCTCGTTATTTGAATATGTTTTTTAATTCATTTATACTTTCTTCAAATTTAGTTTTTTCATTTACATCTTGCTTTAAAAATGAATTAAGTTTATCTATATATTCAATAGCCATGTCTATCTTTTTATTTGATCCATGTTCATAAGCCCCTATATTTATCAAGTCTTCTGCTTCTTTGTATGTAGCTAATATATCTCTAGCTAAAGATGCACACTCTTGATGTTGATCCTCACAAATCTCTTTCATAAGCCTGCTTACACTATTTAATATATCTATAGCTGGATAATGATTTTTATGTGCAAGGTCTCTAGATAAAACTATATGCCCATCAAGTATCCCCCTTACAGTGTCTGCAATTGGTTCATTGAAATCATCCCCATCAACTAACACTGTATAAAAAGCAGTTATTGATCCTTTATCAGACATTCCACTTCTTTCCATGAGTTTCGGCAGTAGTGCAAAAACCGATGGTGTATATCCTTTTTGTGCAGGTGGTTCTCCTATAGCTAATCCAACTTCTCTTTGAGCCATTGCAAATCTAGTTACAGAGTCCATCATTAAGATAACTTTTTTACCTTGATCCCTAAAATATTCAGCTATAGCAGTTGCTGTTAATGCTCCTTTTAATCTAAGTAGTGGTGATTTATCAGAAGTTACACAAACTACTACAGATTTTTTCATACCTTCTTCTCCTAGGTCTCTCTCTATAAAGTCCAGTACTTCTCTACCTCTCTCACCTATAAGTGCAATAACATTTACATCAGCTCTTGCTGTTTTTGCTATCATTCCTAAAGTTGTACTTTTACCAACACCACTTCCTGCAAATATTCCTATTCTTTGCCCTTCTCCACAAGTTAAGAACCCATCAATTGCTCTAACTCCTGTTGACATTATATTTTTTATTCTTGGTCTTTTCATAGGATCTGGTGGCTCATTTGAAAGGCTATATCTTTCACCACCCAATACCTCAACATCATCTATAGGATTTCCTATTCCATCTAGTACTTTTCCTAATAGATCATAACTGCATTTAACACTAAGTGGTATCCCTCTAGCCACAACACTACATCCAGGGGCTACTCCTGCAAGTTCTCCTAGTGGCATTAAAATTACATTTTTATCTTTAAATCCAACAACTTCGCAGTTTATAGGTTCATCTGCATAATTGTAAACTGTGCATAGCTCTCCTACAAAAGCCTTTATACCTTCTACTTCAACAGTAAGACCTATTATCTTAGTTACTTTACCTTCAGATATTACTTCTTTTATTTCTGAAACTTTATTTTTTAACCTCTCAAAATCTATATCTATCATAAAAGTTCCTCTTTAATCTTATCTAAAACACAGTCAACGCCTACTATCAATCTTCCTTTATTTGTTTCGATAACTGCATTACCTGGTTCTATAAATTCATCGGCTAGTACAAATGCTTCACCTTTTATTAATTGTTTGCTTTTTAAATCATTTAATTGTTCATTAATACTTTCTATATACATTGCATTGCTTCTAATAACAAAGTTTTCTTTAATTTCATATTCTTTTATAGTATTTTCAATTATTTTATTCATAGAATCCATATCTTCAAATTTTTCTTTAAGCACTTTTTCTGCTATAAATATACTTAAACTAATAATTTCCTTCTTATTATCTTTTAAATAATTTAAAACTTGATTTTTAGATTCTATTAAAATGCTATTGGATTTGTTTATAATATCTTCTGATTCTTGTTTTGCTTTTTCAATATTATCCTCATATGATTCTTTGTATCCATCCTCATAACCGTTTTTTACACCTAAATTATGGCCTTCTTCATAGGCTCTCTTTTTTATTTCATCACATTCCTTATATGCATCTTGAATAATTTTTTCACTTTCTAGTTGTGCTTTTTCTACTACTTCATCATAAGTGTTTTTTGCTTGTTTTAATTGTTCTTGAATTTCTTCTTTAACTTTTTCTTCTTCATTTTCATCACTAGTTTGTTCTTTTTTAGCACTTTCTTTGGTAATAGTGTTTAAAGGCTTAACGCCTTTAAACACTATTCCGTCAGATTTTATAATACAATTATTCTTAAATAAACTCATCGTCTGAACCTCTAGATAACGTTATTTCTCCAGAATCCTCAAGTCTTCTAACAACATTTACAATAGCTTGTTGTGCTTCTTCTACTTGAGATATCTTCACCCTACCAAGTAAATCAATCTCTTCTCGTAAAGCTTGTGATGCTCTTTGAGATTGATTTCTAAATATAGCACTTGAAACATCTTGGGATCCTCCCTTAAGTGCAAATGCAAGGTCTTTAACATTAACTTCTTTTAGAATTCTTTGGATAGCCATATTATCAAGTCTGATAATATCATCAAAGATGAACATATTAGATTTAATTTCTTCAGCCAAATCTTCATTTTTAGCTTCAATAAACTTAATAATATGTTTTTCTGTCTTTCTATCAACATTTGTTAATATATCTACTAAACTATTAACCCCACCAGCACTTTCCATTTCTAATTTACCTAAGCTATTTAATTTTTCTTCTATAGCTTTGTCTATAGATTTTATTACAGCCGGTGATATATTTGATGTAGTTCCTATTTTCAATGCAATTTCAAGCTTAAGTTCATCAGGTAATTCAGATAATACTATGGCTGCTTTATCCGGTTGAATATGTGCTAATATTATTGCTATTGCCTGAGGACTCTCTCCTTGTATACATGCTAATATTTGCTCTGGCTCAGCTTTTCTAGCTGATATAAACAACTTTGTATATGCATCATATTTTATTCCTTCTAACAGCTTAGTAGCTCTTTGACTTCCTAATGCTCCATTAAGCAGAGATTTTGCACAGTCAATTCCACCTTCTATTACAAATTCTTTTCCTTTGTTTAGCTCTATAAATTCTTGTAAAACCTCTCTTCTTTCTCTTGGCTTTACAGTGTTTATATTTGCTATTTCAACACCTATTTTTTGAATTTTTCTATCTGAAAGATTCTTTATCACACTTGAAGAAATCTCAGGACCTAATGTCATTAAAAGTATGGCTGCTTTTCTTGCTCCTGTGACTCTTCTAAACTTAGGTATATCTCCCAAGTCAAATGCATTGCCTCTTATACCTTCTGTCTGCAAATAACCTCACCCTTTACTCATTTAACCAACTATTAACTAGATCTGTAACTTGATCTGGATTTTCAGCAGCAAATTGTTTAACTTCGTCTTCTAAACTTATACTTTCTTCATCTTCTTCCTCATTGCTGTTTAATCTATTTTTCTCTAGCTCTTCTAGTTTTCTGTTGATTAGTTCTACTTCATCTTCTTCATCTACATAAGCTAATTCACTAGTTTCTTTCTTTTTCTTTATAATCATGTGAATTATTGTACCTATTAATAAAAGTAAAATAATTACACTTAATACTCCTGCTATAATTAATACAGTTCCTAATGATTTGTCTTTACTTATAGCACTCTTTATAACTCCAAATGTAGAGTTATCTTCTTTTTCTGATCCAAAGCCCATAGAAACTACCTTTATACTATCTCCTCTTTTAGCTTGCATACCTACAGCATTTGCTACCATATCTTCAACATTTCTTAGTTCTGCACTAGTAAGTGTCCCATTTATAGCAACTGAAGCAGTTATTTTATTTATACCACCTTTAGCTTGTATTGTTTTAGTTTCTGTTTTTCCTGTATTATATTCTATTTCTTGTTGAGTGTCTTCATCAGTTCCTTGCCCATTTTGACTAAGGTTGTTCATATTGTTATCTACAGGTCCACCTGTATTTTCTCTTTTACTAGATTTACTAGTTGACTTTGATTCCTTTGTAATTACTTTATTTGGATCTATTATGATTTCAGTTTTTTCACTTGAATCAAAATTCAAATCTGCATTGACACTAGCTTTTATGTTTCCTTGTCCAAATATAGGTTCTAATAGTCCTAATATTGACCTTTCCAAATCTTTACCTAGATCTTTTTGAGCTTTCATAGCTTCATCTACTTCACTTAAGCTATTTGTATGCACATTCCCTTTATCATCTATTAATCCATCTGACAATAACTTCATATTTTGATCTATTACTTCAACATTTTGTTTAGGTATATTTTGTGTACTTGCTGAAACAAGCGACATTATAGATATTACTTGATCTGGTTTTAAATTTTGCCCTGGCTTTAACTCTAAGTAAACTGCAGCTTTTCCTGGTACTGTTTCATTTGCAAATACTGATTCTTCACCTTGTGTTATATGTACTCTAGCACCTTGTACTTGAGGGAAAACTTTTATAGTCTTTTCTATTTCACCTTGAATCATTCTTTGTTTTTTTATTAGAAACTCTTCATCTGTCATACCAAATGATGATCCGCTATCCATTATTTCAAATCCTTTTGATCCATTTGAAATATTATTGGATAATTCCATTCTAAGTTTATCTACATCTCCTTTGGGCACTAAAATACTATCACCTTTTATTTTAGTTTCTACTTTTCTAGACTCTAAATCTTTAGTTACTGCTGTAGCATCATTTGGATCTAGTCCTGAAAAAAGCACTGAATACTTATTTGCTTTTGCATAACTCATTGCAAATAATCCTGCTAAAATCAATGTTATAAATGCAGTTGCAAATATTATTTTCTTTTTCTTAGGAAGTTCAATAAACTGTTCTTTTTTTACTATCACAAAATCTCTTGTTTTTTGTGGAAATTCCTTTATATTCATCTAAAATTCTCCTTGCTATGAAGTTATAATTGGACTCTATTTAGCTCTTGATAAGCTTCATATATCTTATTTCTAACCTCAAGCATCAGCTGCATTGATAATTGTGCTTCTTGAGCTGACAGCATTACATCATGCATAGAGACATTTTCTCCCTTTATAAGGTCTTGAATTTTCTGATTTGATTGTACTTGCTTATCATTGACTTTATCTAATGCTTCTTTTATTACATCTCCAAAACTATTTTCTTTTTCAATCTTACCTGCTTTACTAGTTCCTGTGAGTAAATTGTTGTTTGGAGCTATGTTACTTATTGTATTTATAAAACTTATCCCACTCATAAACTACTCCTTTTACCTACCTATTTCTAAAGCTTTTGAAATCATATTTTTTTGTGCATTTAGTGTATCTATATTTGATTCATAGGCTCTAGATGCCGTCATTAAATCAGTCATTTCTACTAGAATATCTACATTTGGATATTCAACATATCCTTGTTTATCTGCATCTGGATGATTTGGATCATATAGCTTTCTCAGTGGTGACTTATCCTCTTCTATAGCTGTTGACTTTACTCCTAGCATCCCTAATTTTTTATCATAATTTTCTTCAAACACAGGTACCTTGCGTCGGTATGCTCCCCCATTTTGTGTTCTTGTTGTTTTCATATTCGCTATATTGCCTGAAACAACATCCATTCTTAATCGCTCTGCTGATAGTGCACTTGAACTAATTCTCATTCCTGAAAAAACACTCATTTACTTACCTCCCTGTTATTACACTTCTACTCATACCAATTTTTATATTTGTTAAAGTTATAAGAGCATTATACTCAAGGGTTGTAGCTGCTTGGTTAACCTTTTCATTTTCTAAATCAACACTATTCCCATCTTCTCTTACTTTAGATGTTGTATCTGTTTTTATTTCAGGTTTAGCAATTTTATCCATAGAATCTTTTAAAGTTTCTTCGAACTCTACATATTTTCTTTTGTAATTTGGAGTGTTAATATTTGCAATATTATTAGCAATAACTCTACTTCTTAATTCTGTTGCCTCTAATCCTGATTTTAATAAACCGTATACTTCCATTTTTCCCCTCCAATACTTTAAATGTTTTTCTTAGAATTAAAAAAAACTACTCTGAAAGAGTAGTTCATCACTTTTATGGAATATTATTACTAATGTATTTTGAAAATTAAAACAAAATCAGAAAAGAAAGCTACTCATAATACTAAAATTGTTGATTCCTTTGCAATATTAATCATTTTAATAAAATATGTGCAAATTTTGTGTATTATAAAAAAACACACACTCAAACAATCTGTATTTATATGATTTATAAATTTTCTTAATCCTTTTTGTTCTAACTTTACAATCTTAATATTAGCAATGATAACAAAAAGTTTTATTAACTCTTCGGTAACTGGCAAGCATAGCTTTTCAAAGCCTTAGCCCCTATAGTTTTGCGTAGCTAGATTTCCCTAGTTTTGCCCTTAAATATCATTTCGACTTACATTTACATTTTATATTATTTTTCCACTTATTTCAAGTATTTACTTTTATTTCTAATAATTAGAAATCTTTATTTTTTTACTTTTTACCCTAAAATATGATATTTATTTTATTTATCGGCAATTTAATTTTAACCTTTATAGTTTTTTTAAATTTTTTTAAAATTTATAAATTTTTTTATTTTTTCTGATATACTGTTACTCATTCACATAAAGATTTAACCTTCTAATAAACACACAATAAACCTAGATATTTTATCTAGGTTTATTGTGTGTTTATTAGGATATATTATTTTTTTATATAATAAATCATTCTTTTATACATATCTTCTATTCCATATTTTGGATACCATCCAAGCTTCCTTATCTTCGATGAAGATAATCTCAATTTTGTTTTTTTAGCATATCCATATATATTGCTATTAGGAATATCAAATGTAACTTTAATTTTTCCATTTGCTATTTTATTAGCTACAAGCTCTGCCATTTCAAGTATAGTCATAGTAGCTTCTTCATTTGCTATATTATACGCTTCTCCATTTACACCCGAGTTTAATAAAATGAAAAGTGCACGAACTGCGTCCTCTGATTCAATATAATTGCCAACAGAATCCCCCTTTGTGTGAAGTACAATATCCTTATTATCGATAGCGCATCTGGCAAATTGAGAAAATACTCTTGTATCATTTTTTAATGTTCCTTTCCCAAATGTCTGAGCTAGTCTAGCTATTTTAACAGGTACATCATACTCTTTATAATAAGAATAACAAAAATTCTCTGCCATCTGTTTTCCAAGTGGATAACAGCTTCTTTCAGATAATATATCTATAGTTCCGATGTTACTTTCATCATTTTTACACTCATTATCATCTATAGCTCCATACACTTCCATAGATGAAATATACACTATACTACTTACATTATATATTTTAGCTATATCTAAAATATATTTTGTTCCTATAACAATCCCATTCGCAGTTTCTACAGGATATAAAATCATATCAGATGATTTAGTTGTAGCTGCACAGTGAAATATATAGTCAATATCATTAATATCATTTATCGTTAATAAATCTAATTCATCTAGATTCATTAAATCCCTTTTAATAAATGTTAAGTTCGAGCAATTAAAGTTAGAATACATTTCTAACGCTTTATCTATATCTCGAACAAGACCTATAATTTTAATTTTCCCATTTTTATAACTATCAGATTTAATTATAGATTTTGTTATAATAGATCCAATAAATCCAGTTATTCCTGTTATAAAGTAGGTTCCTTCATTTATCTGCGATTTACTATTCATATATTCCATACTTAACATATACCTGTTTCTTCTAAAATTAATTTTTTTATTTGTGTTGAGCTAGTCCCCTTTGTATAATTAAAAAACTCTATATTAGATCCAACTTCATTAAGCTTTTGTTTATCAATGTTCCAACTTTCATTTCCTTTCCAGTCATCTCCCGAAAATAAACAGTCAAAATTATATAAATTCCAAGCATCCATTTTATTAATATTTTCAAATGTCACTTTAACCACAGCATCTACACACTTAATATTTTTAATTATTTCCATTCTTTCTAAATCTGGTATATATGGCTTCTTACCTTTAAAATATTCAACTAACTCATCCGATAAAACTCCAACCCTTAGGCTTTCACATCTATCTTTTGCATTTTTTAATACATTTAAATGCCCTATATGAAATAAGTCAAAAACTCCTGCAATATATCCATTCTTATACTTTTTCAACTTCATATTCCTCCAACTCTGATAATCTTTCTAATATCCATTCACGCTTTTTTGAATATATATAATAATCTTTAATTCCCATGTTACTTAACTGCTTACTTATCTCTGGAAAATAAATGCTACATATGATAATATGTAGTTTTTGTCCCCTTCTTAATAACTCATCTGGAGATTTTATATCAAGCCCATACTTTTGATTTCCCCATTTATTACAATCATTATCTATAAGAAAACTGGGTTTAAATTTTTTACCATATCTTCTCATATAAGCATCAAGCATTTCTCCCGCTCCAAATATAACAATTTGCTTTTGATTTACATTTCTGAATATATTTTTAAACCTTAATTCTATATCTTTATTTATATCTATATATGATTTTTCACTGTTATAGTATCCATTATGATGAGGCTTTCTTTCTTCTAAAGGTGGCAACTTCATGTAGTCATCTCCAAATGTTTTTTTTAAAAATTCATCGTATCCTATTGGTATAACTACTTTTATATTCTCAAATGTTTTGTACTTAAAATCTTTAAACCACTCAGATTTATATAATTCTTTTTCATAACACCTATACTGAGTTAATATTCCTACATTTTCAGTTTTTTTATTTTTAGCTATACTGCACCACTTATTTAGTCTAAAGCAAATTTCTTTATGCGTTAATCTGTTAGCTACCTTTTTTAATAATTTCATTTTTAAAAAAGAAATGTCTAAAAAACGATCATTATCTCTGCTATATATTTTTGCAAACATAATTTGCTGATAAAAACATACCATTTTACTTTGTAGTTTTCTAAAAAAATAAGAATTAGGTACATTATCTATCGAAGTTATATCAATCCATATCCCAGCATTAAAATCATGACCATAGTGTATATGTTCATAACCTGTAGTTCTACTATCTCTTAGTCTTGAAAATCCGCCACCAAAAAAATCAATTTCATTTTCTTGCGTTTGGTAAAAGTATGGATCTTTAAACTCTTTTGTAGCAATTTCCTTTAGTTTATCATAATCTTCTCTTGGCATCGCAATATCAATATCATCATCCCAAGGTATATATCCACTATGTCTTATAGCTCCTAATAGACTACCGTAAGTTAAATAAAATTTCAAATTATTCTTCTCACAAACTTCTTTAAATTTTTTTAATAAATTTAATTGAACATACCATATCTTTTTAGTATTAGATGTATCTAGATAATCACTTTTAATTTCTGAATTTAAAAATTTTTTATCCATACTTATATCCCTGTTAATAATTTTGAATTTTGGTTTATTATATTTTGATCCACATTTATCCATGAAAGATAGTTTTTATAAATTTTAAACTGCCTATTTTCCACTACAAATTTTATATCAATTGATTCGTAAAAATCCCATAAATTATTTAATCCATATTTATCTTTTAATTCACCTTCAGATAATGCTATATTATCTGTTTCTTTAATAGTAAGATATGTATATTTAATTGATCTAAACATTACATAATTTGCAGGAAAATAATCCATTTTAAATTCTTGATCAAAATAAATTAATTTATCATATTCATAAAAACAATTTACTGGAACCATATCAATATATGCATGTTTCAATATAACTCCCATATCAAGAGTTTTTTTACTAAATTGATTTAAATAGCATAAATTTGGATTCACATGTTCAGATGACTTTAATATATCTTTATATAAACATTCAAATAAATTTAAAGCCTTATCTCTATCATATTTTATATAATTTTGTAAAACCTTAGATAGTGTATTGGCTTTTAAAAATGGCATGTTTAATTCATTATTATTTATTTTTGTATCTACAGTATTTAAACCTCTTAACTCCAACGCTTTTATATTATTGTAAGAATCATTTATACCTTGTATCCCTTGAGAAAATAATGGCTTTTTTTTAACTGTTTTATTGCTGTAAACGACTGTAGCGTATGCATTTTCTGCTTTTCTATCAGTAGAAACTGCGATATAGTCAATTTTGCATTCAACATCTATTTCTCTACATTCAATTAAAAATGAGTTCGCAAATACTTCAAAAACATTATTTTCTATAATATCATCATATAGATACATCTCATCTGCAATAAGTGACTTTGAGTTTAAATAATAAGGCATTATCCTTTCCTTTAAAGCTCCTTTTGGTAAATATGTGTCCGAGTAAATTTCTTGAGCAAATTTATAATCAGGAACTGGATAATAAAATTTATTTATTTTTAATCCTGAACTCTTGATAATATTTTCTAACTCAGACTTAGTATATAAAGTTCTTCCATTTTTTTTAAACCTTTTATTTATACCATCAAATGGATTTTCTAATGTTGGGTAAGAGGCCCCACAAAAATATTTTAATCCTAATCTATTTTCTGTAGCTATCAAAATAGCTCCTTCAGATTTAAGCAATCCCTTTATTTTTTTTAAATACTCTTCTATATTTTCTATAAGTTCTATAGTTCCTATAAGAACTATATAGTCATATTTTTTATTAAAATTCATGATATTTTCCACACTATTAAAAAGTTCTAAGTTATTTCTATTTTCGTATCTTTTTAAAATAGATTCAGCTCTAAGTTTATCCCTTTCAATACATGTAACAGATTTACACTTTTCGCAAAGCATGCCTGTAAGTGCCCCAAATTCTCCACCTATTTCAAGTAAGTCTGCATCTTCTTTGAAATCATACCAATTTAAAATAGACTGCCTCGTTTTACTAAAATTTAAAAAGACTTCAAAGTTATTATCTTTGATAAGAATTTCATCAAAGTCCTCTGATTTATTATTATTATTAATGTAATTTTTTATCATTAAGTTCATAGGATTATAATTTACATCATCAGTACCATAACTACTTTTTTGTAAATTTGACAATTCTTTCACCTACTTTCATTGTAATGGTATCATACCTTGCCCTAAATCATCTCTTAGCATTAAATTACTAAGTTCATTACACCCTTCTCGTGTATGAGGATAGCTCCTTAAACTATATATATAATCGATAAATTCTGAACTTATATTCCCACTACCAACAAACACAGTTTCCATAAAGTCTTCAAAATAGTTTTTAATACAACTTTGTAATGTATCTAAGTAAATAAATTCACTTGTATTTCTAGTCTCTTCTCCATATATTGGAGTTCCATTATCATCAAAACTTATGAGAGTAGGGTTAAACGAAGTAAAAATAGTTTCTAGTAACAGATAATTTTCAGCTAAAAAACTTTGAAACCCATAAGATAAAAATCCATTATTAAATATAGATTTTATATTAAGTTTATTTCTTTCTTTATTTAAATTCATATATCTACATAAATATAATCCATCTAATTTAAAATCCATAATTTTTTCTAAAAAATACTGGCACGTCCCTGATGATGCAAGATCTACAAAAGCATATTTTTTATCTTTTGTTAGCTTTAAATTATCAATATATTTTAGATAGTTGTTTTTAACTCGTATTGACTCTTTATATATATAATCCTCATATTCTAATGCATATTGAAATGTATCTTTATATATTTTTTCATCATACTTTTTTATTTTGTCTTCATTTAATTCAAATCTTCTTATAAGAACTTGTTCTGGAGAATACGCAAATGGAGATTCACATATCCACTTAATATCATTTTTATTTTCTATATTAGATTTTATACATACAGTACGTGATGTTTGAAAATATAAATCCTCTACATCTGGGGTTACTTTAATATATTTCCTAGCAATATTAAATAGTTGTTGAACTAAATATCCATCTCTAGCTGCAAATAAAATTGCATCGTATTTGTTTTTGTTAGTTTCCTCTATAATCCATAGAACAAACTTAACTGCAATTGGACTTATAAATAAATATCCAAATATTTTTATATCATTGACAACTAATAGCCCATCGCTTTTATATAGTGCAAAAGGACTATTAAATGCACACGCTATAAACATAGCGCACATACTTCTTTCATTAACAGAATGTGCATTAAATAATAAATCTGAATATCCTGATATATTCGCCATGTCAATAGGTGATTTAATTTTCAAAGTATCACATTTATTTTTTATATTTTTTTCATTTTTATCTGTTACTAAAAACAAATTATTTTTATCAACTTTTTCAAATGATATTTTATCCATTAAATATAAACTACCTAAATTTAATTCTAAATTATTTATAATAAACTTTTTTATATCTTCATTACAATATACAGTATCATTGTATAAATATACTTTTTTATTTTTATTTATACAATATCTTATTCCATCTACTATGTCATTTCTAAAAACAATCATTGTTGCCCAAGATTCAACCTCAAATTGTTTAAATTTTAGTAATCTATCTTCTGGAATAGATAATTTTTTCGCTAGTTTAAGATACAATTCATCTAATTTTATATTCCTATTTAATTCTTCTTTTGCTGATTGAAAAAAGTTTGCTGCTTCTTGCATTCCAGTTTCTTCTGATTTACATGACAAGATTTCATAAAAATCTAATCTATTTAAATATTTTGTAGTAAATAAAATTTCTGATATATTAAGACTTATGGAATCATGGTTATCTATTTGATTTATAAATATCTCTTTGCTTATATCAAAATAGTTGTTCATAAGAATATTTTTCTTGTTATATTTATACAGTTGGAATAAATCTCTTCCATGAAAATTACATACCTTTATACCATTTTTTAAGCAATCATAGCCAATTCTTGTAAATATAGTTTTTGTTGAACTTGGCTGTGCCATAATTATAACTAATGTAACTTTTTTGTTATATGCCTCTTTCATTGTAATTATAGGAATCCCACAAAATGAATCTTCTTTACAAAATTTATCTATCACTCCTACAAAATTATATTCTGGAAAGTTTTCAATGACACACTTTGTTCTAAACCCAGTTCCATATAATACGATATCATATTTTTTGTATTCACTAAAAATATTATTAAATGATTCTATGATTAAATCTTGCTCTATCATTTTAACTTCTCCTTAAATAACTGCATACAAAATAGTTTCTGCAGGATAAATGCTATAATGTCTTATATAAAGTTTGTATTCTGGTACTAAGTTTTTAATAAAGATAGGAATATTTATTAAATCATCATTTTTGTGGTATATAGAAATAGCCAATTTAGGTCTATGCTTCTTAATAATTTCTGTAGAACCTTTTAAAGCTTCTAATTCCATACCTTCAATATCCATTTTAATAAATGTTATTTCTTTTAATCCTAGCATTTGATCTAATGTTTCTATTGATATTTCTGTATTCCCATTATCACTTACATATGAGCTTCCATTTTGACTTGAAGTAAATTTTACAATTTCTTTTTTTGATCCACAACCATGATTATATATTTCTATATTGTTTAATTTATATTTTTCTTTCATTTCCATACATTTTTCAAAGTTAGATACATCTGGCTCAAATGCATATGATTTACCTTCACAACATACACTCAAAAAATTCATTGTTGTTTGTAAATCAAGCGCTCCACAATCAACGAAATACTCTTTTTCAGTTAAACTTAATAGTTTCTTATCAAAGTACTGTTTTTTAGTATCAGCTGCTCCACCGTATATATCTTCTTTTTTAATTCCATTTTCTATTAAGAATTTATATATCTCATCAAAGTACATTTCTGTCCCAATAGCAATAGCAATTTTATTGTATTTATAATCATCAAACAACTCCTTCGGAGAAATTACAGGAATTATCTTACTTCCATCTAACCTTGTGTTTCTATCACAAAATACATCAACTGTAATGCCTGATGATTTCAAAATCCAGTAAAGAGCATCCCCTTCTCCTCCTGCCCCATAAATTACAATTTTAGTTTCATGAGGAATATTTTTCATTCTTGATATTAGCTCTTCCCATGAAAAATTACTTGATATTCTTTGTACATAATTATCTACTATATTTGAAATGTATCTAAAATCGCCAGTAATATTATAATTTAATCTATTTAAAAATATTTCTTTCGATTCTAAATCACAAAGCCATCTATAAACTTGTTCTAAACCTGTAATCATAATTTTTGTATTTCCCTCTCTAAAGCTTTATCTAAAAAGCAAAATATTTTTTCTCCGCAAGTCCCATCTATATTGTTTATAACCTTTGAGTACTCTTTAACTTGTTCTTCAACTAAATGTTCATCATTAGACAAGTACTTGATAAATGTATCAAGTGTAAAAACATTAGATTCTCTGATTGCATATGGAAGATTGTCTCCCATCTTATTAAATCCTTGTTTTATAAGTTTTTCAACAGTTTCATCATTTATATTATTTATACTTATAACTTCACAAGAATTATTTTCTAAATCTATTAATCTAAGCTTATTATCATATGCTGCCATTGTATAAAGTTTTGTTTTTCCTTCTTTTTTAGCAAAGTAATAATTACTTCCCCAGAATATATTTTCATTTGTCACCTCTGGTAAATTTAGATTTATTGGTTCTAATTTTCCACTTTTTTTATCTATAGATATAAACATATTTGACGTTTTAGGAACAGCAATAATTTTTTCATCAAAGTCTATAAATCTTAAAAAACATTCTGAATCTCCATTAAAATGCTCTGGATAAGAATTGTATACTTTGTTTTCATTAGTTTCTTTATTCCAACGTACTATATCTTTTCCTTTAAATGGATTTAGCCAAAAGTATTTACCATCAAATACCATATCCCAGTATGTATGCCCTTTATCTCCTACTTCATATATATTATAATTTCCATTATCCATATCAAATTCTAAAATGTAATTTGATTGTACGGAAGATAAGTATAGTTTATTTTCTATTTCAACTACACCATACATAAAGTTGTACCCACCATCGTATCCAGTAATTTTTTTTAATTTAGTAATGCATTTACTATGATATTTTACTTTTTCTTCTTCCATATCAAATTCTACTATAGCATCATATGCAGTAGGTATCATAAACAACTTATTATTATAAGTAATACCTCTCATAAAATTACAGTATTTAGCTTGTTTTATTTCTTGAGTTGAAATTTCTTTCGTTTTAATATTGTAAACGCATATATCCCTTGAACTCATAGGTATAAGTATTAATTTTTCTTTGTATTTAATAATCTCACAGTATGAACGCACTGTATTTCCTGACTCAAAAGGTAATTGCTTTACGAATTCAAGCTTTTGATTCTCTATATCATAAGTAAATAATGCAGGTAAAAAGTTATGTACAAACCATAATTTGTTATCTATTTTTATAAAATCAGAAAAACATAGGTTGTTTTCCATTATCTGATTACTATAACTTGATAATTTGTTTTCTAAAAGAAATATAGGTTTGCCTTGAACTCCAAATAAATGTACTAATGATGAAGTTTCTTCTCCTATATATGCGTCTGCACTTTTAACTGCATTTGTAACATCTGAAGATATATCCAAAATACCCACATCTTCATTTAAAAACATATTCTTTAAATTTTTATACTTAGGTTCTAGTTCTCTAGCCATAGAATTTATAGTTGCCTCAGTAAGTGGATGTGGTCTCCATACCAACTTAATATCTTCTCTAACTTTAAAACAATCAAACACATACTTCATTTTATCTATAGCTTTTTCACGCTCTTGCAAAAGACTTGAAATGCTTGTATTGTATAGAATTACTTTCTTATCAGTATTTTTTGAATTTCCCTCTATTGTACCTAATTCCAAATTATTATTTACTAATTTATCTACCTTAGGAGACCCCAATGGTACTAATTTCTTAATAAAGTCCTTATGAAAATACTCTTTAAAGTTATCATTTTGTGTAAATATAAAATCTATATTTTCATATGAAGGAAGATTATAAAAGCTATCAGCTTGACTTCCTCCAGTTACGTAATATGGAATATATGCTAATATTTCTGTATTCTTTTTCAATTCATAAGAATAATATTTTGGTAATACCGAAGCTACCGTGTTGTATTCATCACACGGATTGTGAATTATTATAATTTCAGGATGATATTTTTCAATTTCATAATTTAAAAAAGAAGTTATCTCAACATATGAAGGAAGTTGATCTCCCTCCCATTTTACAGTTCCATTCCCCCCATTATCATCTTTCTCTATATATGGTATTGGCATAACTTTAACATCGTAACGAGTATCTTGGCTTGCCGAAATCCAAATACTCTCAATACTATCCCACATAGACGCTTTATATGGCAAAAATAATATTTCATACTTTTCAGGTATTGACTTAATACAATTTTTCGTATTCTCTATAAATAAGTCCATACTTTTCAATATATTTTTTTTAGTAGTTTTATCTACTTTTTCATCATTGACTTGGTAAACTAGTTCACAGTACTGCTCCAAGATGGAAACAACATCCTCAAAACCATCTTCTTCCAATATATTTTCTCCAATATTTACAGCTGTTTGTTGACACTCTACCAATAAATTCACATCTATTTTATTTAAGTTTCTTTTAATATTTTTATGTACTTCTAATAGAAATTTACAACTTTGAATTAATTGTTTTTTTATATAAAATCGCATATAATTTTCCTTTCTATAATGCAAGACAAGCTGCTGAATCGAACTCTCTACTACAAAATTCATCCTTTAAAGTAGTTTCTTTAAATATACTAGCTGAAATTAAACTATATCCATTTTTAATATTCTTTAGAACCTCATCTACAAGTAATATTTCATTGTTGGATACATTACCACTAGATACAATGTCCATATCAAAATAAAAATCAAAAATTCCCTTATGAACGTCTTTAATATTTTTTATTTGATAATCACTCCTTGATTCATCAAGATACTTAGGAAACCCATCTTCGTCAAAGTTTTTTATAGATGGTTCATACGATGTCATTATATTTTCTAAAAAAATGTAGCTATCAAACATACAACTTTGTTTTTCATATACAAATTTAGATTCAAGTAGCGTGCTCACATTTAAGTTTAACTTACCTTCATAGTCTTCTAATACTTTTAAAAAGTATAATCCTTTTAAATTTTTATTCATTATTTTTTCTAAATTCATTTGACATGTTCCAGACGATACAAAGTCAAAAAATCCTATATTTGCATCATCTTTTAATTTAAATGATTCAATATATTTTAAATAATTTGCTCTAGCTTCCTTTGCTTTATTGAAAATTAAATCCCTATGTCTTAAAATATATTTTTCATCAGATTCTCCATATTCCTTATCTTTAATATCATGTACGTCTAAAAAAAATCTAGTTTGTAGCATCTCTTCGACACTTCCTGAAAAAGCTAATGATGATATGTATTTTATATCTTCTTCACTTTTAATTGCCGCTATCGCAGAACTCATTCTCGAGGTTTTAAAATAAATTATATCTAGCTTTTCATCTAAATCTAATTTTTTTGATTTTAAAATTTCATTAATTATAAATCCATCTCTTGCTGACAATAATAAAGTATCTATTTTTTCCTTTTTTACTTGACCTAACATCCACTCTATAAAAGTAAATATAAATGGTCCGATTAAGCTATATCCAAAGTCATAATTATTATCAATAGCTATTTTTCCTTCAGTTTTATAAAAAGCAAATGGATTATTCAGGGCATTTGATATGAAGTTACCTATTATACATCTACTTCTAAAATCATTATCGTATTTTTTAAGTGTTCTTAAATTAGATAAGTCCATCATATCTATCGAAGATTTGATTGAATAAGTATCTAATCCATTTAGTTTTGCCATATTTCCATCTGCTTCGTAATTATCTCCAATATGTAGATAGTTTTCCTTTTTTGTAAGATCTAAATAGTAATTATACAATCCATTGCACTTAGATTTTCCATAGTCACACGATACCATTAATCTCTTATATCCATGAATCCCAAATTTATTTAATATTGGCTCTAAAATTTCTTTACTTAAGTACATATCTGAAATTAAATACACATCAACATCTTTACTTACTAACCATTTTAATAACTCTACCATCTCAGTTCTAGGAATAAGTACTTCACGTTCTGTTTCAATTTCCAATTTCATTAACTTTTCTTTAATTTCATCTGAAAAGTGTTCTTTTTCTTGACATCTATTGTATATATCAATTATTTTGGGGCTTTTCTCTAAGTTAAGCTCTCTTTCAGCTTCTGTTCTAAGAGAATAAAAATCCCCAAAATAAATATTATTTTCTTTTGCTTTTTTATCTACTATTTGAAAAACATCCATAGGATATAATGTTTTTCTCATGATAAGAGTATCAAACACATCAAAACTTATACATTCATAATTTTGATACACATTCTTTATATCATAAATACTTTTGTTTAAATAATCACTTTCTAGCTGATTTTCACTTATGATATTTTCTATTAAACTTCCATTTATATCATAAACATCAATATTTTTAGCCTTACATATATTCTCAATTCTTTGATATATGATTGATAGATTGCTAGATCTAGCTATAATAACAATAGCATCAATATCCATATTGCTTATATCTGAAACAGATAACACTGGTTTCCCAAATATAATATCCCCTTCTTTTACAGGGTCCATCAATCCTATAAAATTAAAATCTGGAAATTCATCTAATACTACTTTTGTATTTTTTCCAATTCCATAAATAACTATATTTTTATCTTTTAGTTTTTTTAAATTTTTCTCAAAGCTATTTATAATATACTCTTTCTCCGTCATCATAACTCTCCAATCTTTCTAACTCATGTAAATTCTCTCTTAATTCAAGCATAGCTTTTAACATAAAAAAGTCTTTAGCTGTAGTCACTTTAATATTATCTGGCGGTCCAATTACAGTATGTAATTTATTTCCATAGTAACTCATCAATGTTGCTGAATCTATAAAGTCAGTTTTTTTATCTTCTATAGATTTTTTATGAGCTTTTAATATATCCTTTAAGTAAAAACTTTGCGGTGCTTTTGCTATTTTAACAGTACTTCGATCTATCAATTTATCAATTTTCCCATCTTCATTAACAGACGCTATTGTCTCTATCTCATGTGTTACAGTGATTGCACTTCCATACTTTCGTACACTATTTATATTTTCTGTTATGGTATAACTATCTATAATTGGTCTTACTCCATCATGTATAAGAACTATATTATTTTCATTTATTCCTAATTGTTTTTCTAGCTCTTTTAATCCGTTTAAAATAGATTCTTGACCCGTTCTCCCTCCTGAAACTATCCATTTTACTTTTCTTATTTTATGTTTTTTTAACTCTAGTTTTAAATAATCTATCCAGTCTTCTATACAAGCAACAACTATGTTATCAACTTGAGAGTGTTGTTCAAATTTTTCAATTGTATGTAATAATATTGACTTACCATTTATTCGTAAAAACTGTTTAGGTTTTGCGTCGTTATTCATTCTAACCCCTACTCCACCTGCAAATATCAATGTGCTTACCATAATCCCTCCTAAATTTAAGTAGCAAATAAACTCCCTATAAAAACTTAGAATTATATTTATATACTCTTTTTACAATATAAAGCATTATAATATATTCTTCGTCATTTTTTGTCCAAACTTTAGCCTTTATAAGATATTGTAAATTTTTAAAAAACTTTATATATTTAAAAGTTCAAATTAATGTTATACATATAAGTTATATTCTATTCAAAAAAGTAAATGGTAAAGTATTCACTTTACCATTTACTTTTTGATTCATATTGAATAATTTCAGTAAGTTTCTCTTTTGCTTCATATATAATAGATTCATCACCACAGTATTTTATTATATAGTTCAAATACTTAACCGACTCATTGAATTCCCCTAACATCTCTTTTACAAAACTTATATTAAAAATAATATCATAGTTATTTCTATCAATTATATGAGCTTTTTTAAGTATATTATCAGCTTCTATAAATTCTGAAGATGCAATCTTTGTAATTGCTTTAAGATTCAAAATTTCTGCTTCAAACTCAAATAAACTTTGATACTCATCTATTTTTATTTGAGCATTTTTTATATCCCCTTTATTTATGTCATTTTCAATAATTTTTTTATATTGTTTTTTTAGGGTTTTAAGTTCTTCACTTTCTTCAAGTTCAACTTTAAACTTATCAATCAATAAAGATATAGGATTTTTATATTTTTTATTGTTAACTAACAGTTCTCTCATCTGTTTTACATAATTTAGTGGATTATCTTTTTTAATTTTTTCTATTAAATTGATTCTTATTAAAACTGTATCATCTTCATCCTTAGCTAACCTTAACAAGTCTTCATCCGTTAATAATTCATTGTATATTTGTTTTATATATACACAACTATATGCCAAGTACATATATAATAACTGTTCATACTTTTTATCTTTTAAGCCACCATTAAACAGTAAATGTTTAGACAGACATTGGTATATTATGATTTTATTTAAATCCATTGTATTAGAAGCTTTAACTAAGTAATTGTAAAGCTCTAATATACAATTCTTTCTATATAAAACTAAATATTCAAAGTATCTATCTACATTTAAATATTTAACCCCTTCCAACAAATCTACTAAATCACTTCCATTTTTTAATGCATAATATATTATATCTGAATAATATATTTCATCTTCTTTAAGCAAAATTTCATTATACTCTTTATCAGATAATTTCATACCTAATCTTATAGAGTTTAATATTCCGTAATTGCCATTTATATTAGATAAGATCATATAAATCTTATTTCTATCAC
>NZ_JAKEDR010000069.1 GCF_023653455.1 Paraclostridium ghonii | reverse complement strand
ATTTAGTGATTTATTAAAAAAACTAGAATTTAATGATTTTAATAATTATGAAGAGTTTAAATCAAAGATTTATTTAATAGAAGAACTAGAAAAGCAAGTTGAAGAGTATTGTTTAAAGTTAAACTTATTTAAATCTAAAAAAGAAGACATAAGTATAAAAACTAAAGGCTTAACTTTTGTTGATTTAATAGACATTGATGAAAAAATAAATAAACTTCAAGAAGAAAAGCAAAACTTAGAACTTAAATTAAGGGATTTATATTCAGTATTAGAAAATAATAAATCAGTACTTAAAAATGTAGAAAGTTTAAATGTTAAGTTTAAAACAATAGAAGGAGAATATAAGGTTGTAGGAGAGTTATCAGACTTAGCAAATGGTAAAAAATCACCATATATATCTTTTGAAAGATATATACTTGCCTCTTACTTTGAAGATATAATAGAAGCAGCAAATATAAGGCTTGAAAAAATGACAGGAGATAGGTACTCTTTAATAAGAAAAAAAGGTAAAAGTAAAGGAGCAGGACAAAAAGGTCTAGAGCTAGAAATTTATGATAACTATACAGATAGTTCTAGAGATGTTAGTTCACTATCTGGCGGAGAAAGTTTTAAAGCATCTCTATCACTGGCATTAGGTCTTTCAGATGTGGTTCAATCGAATGCAGGGGGGGTATCTCTAGATACAATGTTTGTTGATGAAGGTTTTGGAACATTAGATCCTCAATCTCTAGATAATGCTATTGATAGTTTGCTTGAGCTTCAAAGAGGTGGAAGACTAGTAGGGATAATATCTCATGTTGAAGAATTAAAAGAAAGAATAGATGCTAAATTAGAAGTAGTATCTACATCAAAAGGAAGCAAAGCTGAATTTAATATATTATAGAATTATATGATTCTATTAGCATATATATATTATAAGTTCTTTTTAGAGTGTAGACAAAGTCTACTCTCTTTTATTTTATAGCTAATCGTTTTTTAAAAATCATTTGGTTAGGAAAATATAGAGTGGGTATATCTAAGTTATTAATATGAGAAAAGAAAAGGAGACTATAAAAGCTACATAAAAATAAATTAGAAATATTAAAAAGACAATGTTAAGGGAAATATTAAATAAATAAAAAAGGAGGAGTTACCAAAAGGCTAAAAACATTGCAAAACTTGAATTAAAGATTAAAAAATTCATAAAACATTATGACTATTAAATAGATAAATAAGTAAAATTTTTAATTTATAAAGTTTTATAAAGCTTTGGTAACAGTATATTGTGTTAAATAAAAAGCTAGATGACAGTATGAAAATAAGAAAATCTATTATGATTCCTATGACATTAATATTCTTTTTGGTTATTATACTAGGGGTTGTTAAGCCAGATACATTGTATAATATAGAAAATGATATAGTAACATTTGCGACTAAGAGTTTTGGGTGGCTATTTCAATTATCAGCTGTGTTATTTTTATTTATATGTATTTGGATAATATTTTCAAAATATGGATCTATAAGATTAGGAGGAGAAGATGCAAAGCCAACCATGAGTTATTGGAATTGGTTTTGTATATCATTAACAGCTGGGATTGGAACAGGAATACTATTTTGGGGAATTGCAGAACCTATAACTCATTTTATGAATCCACCAAAAGCTTTAGGTATAATTCCTGGGAGTGAGGCTGCAGCTATGTTTTCAATGAATACATCTTTTACACACTGGACATTTTACCCGTATTCGATGTATGCAATATCAGGAGTTTGTATAGCTTTTGCAATATATAATATGAAGTTGCCATGTAGAGTAAGTTCTGTATTATATCCATTATTTAATAAAAAAGTAAGTTATGGAGTGGAGTCTTTAGTTGATAATATATGCTTATTTGCTATGGCAGGTGGAGTAGCTGCTATATTAGGAGTAGGAACTATGCAAATTAGTAAAGGGCTAAACATTATACTTGGAGTTCCAAATAATAAATTTACATGGATTATTATAGTAACTATAATAGTTATAACTTATATAGTATCTAGTATAACTGGAATAGATAAAGGTATAAAATGGATTTCAGATAAAAATACTAAATTATTCATAGGTCTTATGGTTTTTGTATTTATATTAGGGCCAACATCATTTATATTATCTCTTGGAACACAATCTATAGGTAATTTTGCAAGCAATTTTTTACAAGTATCTACATATCTAAGTCCGATTGATGGATCAGATTGGCCTAGATGGTGGCCTATATATTATTGGGCTATATGGCTAGCATATGCCCCTTTAAATGGAATGTTTTTTGCTATGATAAGCAAGGGACGTACAATTAGAGAATTTATGGTTATGAACTTAATAATACCTGCATTATTTGGTATGTTGTGGTTTATTATATTTGGAGGTGCAGCTATACACCAACAACTTTCATATGGTCAGTTGTGGGCAGAAATACAAAATTCAGGAATGGAAGTATCATTGTTTGCTTTCTTGACAAAATATCCATTTACAAAAATACTATCTATATTTTTTATATTGGCTATATTTATTTCTATAGTTACAATGTGTGATTCTGTTACAACTACAGTATCAACATTATCAATAAAAACATATAAGGATGAAAAAATAAAGACTCCATATAAAATAAACATTTTTTGGGGAATATTAATGGCTTCTATGGCTATTGTAAATTTAATTTGTGCAGGCGGGAAAATTAGTGGAATAGATGCAACTAAGCAAATTGCAACTGTTGCAGGTTTTCCAATATTATTTTTCATGCTAACTTTAGCATTTTGTTTAATAAAGATGTTAGTTAAGCACAAAGAATATGATGTGGTTAATGAATATAAATACGATAATATTGAAGAAAAATCTATAGAATATAAAGCTCAAGATGTTTTAATTAAAGAATCAGAATTAAGTTTATGTGGGCTTACACGTAATAATAAAGAATCAGAGGAAAAAAATAATTAAGATTGTTAAAAAATGCGGGATCTAATATGATACCGCATTTTTGTTATTAAAGCATTGTATTGATTTATTATATACCATATTTTGAAATATAAGTTTCTAGATATCTATTTAATACGAATGATTGAGCAGATTTATAACCAGATTCATAGAGTTTTTCCATAGTTTCTTTTGGAATATTAAAGCTAGTTGCTGAAACGTTTAATGTGGGTATATTTATAATTCTCAAATAATCTTTTTCTTTGAAGTAGACATCTTCATTTGTGTATAGTGAAGTTTTTACAATATCTAATAAATAATTAATGGGGTTTTTAGATTCGTGAATTTCTTGATTGTTACCTTCAGATAAGTTTAGCCCAATTGTAGGGTATCTAGAGTGGCAATTTGTATCAAATATCCATATAGGGAAATTACTAAGCAAGCCTCCATCTACTATAAAACATGATTTTTTATCATACTCTAGCTTAACTGGATAAAAGTAAAGTGGAATACTAGCACTCATTCTAACAGCCTTAGCAATTTCAAAATCCATAGGATCGATATCATAATCAACTAAATCATCAGGTAAAACTAATAATTTTTTTCTCGTAACATCTGAAGCTATCATTTTAAGTCTACTTTCCCCATTAATAGAAACATCTTTAAATTTTGTTTTTCCTTTTTGTTTAAATTTTTCGTGTAAAAATTCTTCTAGATATTTACCTGAATAAATACCTTTATAAAAAGAAATACTTAATAAATCTCCAGCAAAAGGGATTAACTGAAATAGGTTTTTATCTTTAAACTTAGGATAGTCTATTTCATATAAAATTTCTTCAATTTCAGATGATGCATACCCAACCGCTAATAAAGAAGCAACTAAAGCTCCAGCCGAAGTACCTGCTAATCTATCCCATTCGTAACCGATATCTTCTAAACTTGCGATAGCTCCAACTAATGCAATTCCTTTCATTCCTCCGCCCTTGCACACTAAATTTGCCTTCATATATAAACACACCACCGTAATTTAAATTTAATACCGTATATAATATGAAAATTCACAAAAAAAGTTAAAATTAAAGTAAATAATTTTAATGTTGTTGCTATTATATATTTAGTGTGATATAATTATATTAGATAAATAAAACATCGCGGGATGGAGCAGTTGGCAGCTCGTTGGGCTCATAACCCAAAGGTCGCAGGTTCGAGTCCTGCTCCCGCAACCAATTATAAGTATGATTATAGACTCTTATATCTTTAGGTATAAGAGTTTTTTAATATGTATAAATCTTGGAGGATAAAATGATAAAAAATAAAAGTGTAGATAATGGACTAAAATATAATAAAATACAAAAGTTAAATAAAAATTTTATGTATCAAGATCTAAAAAGAAGTAATTGTTATAATTGTGATTTTTCAGGTTCTAATTTTAACTTTACAAGCTTAAGAGGAGCTCATTTTAAATCATGCAATTTTTATGGATGTACGTTTAAAAATGCAGAGTTAATAGGAAGTAATTTGAAAAAGAGTAAGTTTAAAAAAGTTAAATTTGAAAATACAGTATTTGATTCAGTAAATTTAGAGGGCGTAGATTTTTCAGGGGCTCAATTTAAAAATACTATATTTTTATCTACAGATTTAACTAAAGCTATAAATATTAAGTTCAATTCATCAGATGTTAAAATATTTGACCAAATGCCCAAGTTAGAAATAAGTGAAAAACTTGAAAACTCTATAAAATTAGCTATGGAAAATGAATTTGTAAAAAAGTCTAGAACACTAGACACTAAAGATGGTGAAATAAATAGTATAAGCATAATAATACTTTTAGAAAACTTTAAAGAAAAGCAGTTAATCGATGGATTAACTTTAGTAGCAGAAAAAATAGATAAAGATTTTTGTACATTAAGTTATATAATAAAAACTTTGCAAACATACAAGACTCAAGGTCTTTTATAATAAATATAATTGTATTAAAAAGGAGAATAAATGATAAAAAGAGAATTTGAAATAAATGATATTGCTTATTTAGCAAAAAGTAGAAGGCTTAAGGCTCATATTGATGGAAGTGAGACTAATACTAAAACTATATCTTTAAAGTTAGGAGATAAAGTTAAGATACTGGATTATTATGAAGTTGAAAAGTATGGTTATTCTTATGAGGCAGAATTTAAAAAAGATGGAACTATATATATTATAAAAAAACATTTAAGTCAATCAGATTTAAAACCTAAAAATGGATTATAAAAAATTCACTTTGTTTGAGCGAGTAAGTCTGGGAACTACCTTATATAGCCAAAGAGTTCATACGGTGCTCAATTTATAAGCTGGAAAATATATTTATCCACAGTTGAGTATGGAACATATTTTCCTATAAATTAAAAAATAGCACGTTAATAATATAAATTATTAACGTGCTATTTTTTACGCTTAAAGGAATTTATAGTGCAATATTTAATTTATATTTAAAATAATTATACTTTTAAAGTATTTAAAATTTTTAAATGGTAATATTTTACAATGGAGATTGAAATAAACATAATAAATAGATACAATTATATTGTGAAAGTTTTTTCAAGTTAAGACTTTAGATATAAAAATTTATCACTATTTATATTTGACATTAATTTTTCAACATAAGAATTAATATTAAATTATATGAGGGGTGTTAAAATGGAAACATTAAAAACAAGATATATTGATTTGCCTACTATGGCAAAATATTTAAAATCAGTTGGTCCAGAAAATGTTATGAAACGTCTAGTTCCATATTTGGAAAGTGACTATAAGCGTTGGAACGAATTTCAAAAAATGCCAAGAACGGCACATCACAGCGATATAGGTGTTCTTGAATTAATGCCTATAGGTGATTCAGAGACTTATTCATTTAAATATGTAAATGGACATCCTGAAAATCCTAAACATAACTTTTTAACTGTAATGGGTATAGGTCTTTTAGCAGAAGTATCAACTGGATTTCCATTGTTTTTAAGTGAATTGACATTAACAACAGCCATTCGTACAGCTGCTACTTCAGTAATGGCTGCAAAATATTTAGCTAAACCTAATCCGAAAAAAATGGCGCTAATTGGTAATGGTTGTCAAAGTGAATTTCAAGCTCTTGCATTTCATCACATATTAGGGGTAGAAGAAATTTATTGTTACGATGTAGATTCAGAAGCTACCAATAAATTGATAGATAACCTAAAAGATGTAAAAACCCTTAAGTTAATAAAATGTAATAGTACAAAAGAAGCATGTAAAGGTGTTGATATTATAACGACTGTTACTGCCGACAAGAGAAATGCTATAATTATTACACCAGATATGGTTGAACCAGGTATGCACATAAATGGTGTTGGAGGAGATTGTCCAGGAAAAACTGAACTGGATTCAAAAGTTCTTAATATGGGGGATGTATACGTTGAATTTGAGCCTCAAAGTCGTATAGAAGGAGAAATTCAGCATATGGATAAAGACTTTAAAGTAACTGAAATTTGGAATGTAATAAAAACTGGAAAACCTATAGATAGAGAACCTAATGAGATCACTATTTTTGACTCAGTAGGGTTTGCTTTAGAAGATTTTTCAATTTTACGATTAATGTATGATATTGCCAAAGAAGAAAATATAGGGGAACCACAACTTCTTGTACCAAAATTAGAAAATCCTAAAAATCTATATAGTATGTTAAGATAATATAGTTAGTAAGGTGGTAAAATTATACTAAACATAAAAACTCTAGAGGGTTAACCTTTAGTATCATTATATAAGTTAAACCCAATGTTTTATATTCAAATAAAACATTGGGTTTAATTTTTTTGCAATAAAAATGGTATATATTCAATTTTAAAGTTGTTAATAAATAAAATATTAATTTAATTGTTAAATAATGGTATAATATATTAGTTGATGTTTAGATTTCTAACAAGGGGAAAATGAATGGAGGAGAATATGAGAGATTCAATAAAGATTTTTAAAAGGGATATAAAAAATCTAATTAAAAATCCAATAGCACTTATAATAGTTATAGGATTATGCATTATACCATCTCTTTATGCTTGGATAAATATTAGAGCATGTTGGAATCCTTATGAAAATACTAGCACAGTACCAATTGCTATAGTAAATAAAGATAAAGGAGCAACTTTTGATGGAAAGAATTTAAATGTAGGAAATGATGTAATAAGTGAACTAAAGAAAAATAAAAGTATAGGTTGGAAATTTGTAAATGAAAAAAAAGCTAATGCAGGAGTTCTTGATGGAACTTATTATGCAATGATAGAGTTACCAAGTGACTTTACGAAGGATTTAACAAGTGTCACAAGTGGAAATCCAATTAAACCAACTATAATATACAAAGTAAATACAAAATCAAACCCAGTTGCAGGTAAAATTACAGAAGTGGCAGAAGAGACACTTGTAAATCAAATTAACTCAAATTTTATAGCAACAGTAAACAAGACAGTATTCTCAGCTTTAAATATATATGGAAAAGATATTAGCGAGAATAAAGATAAAATATTAAAGTTAAAAAAGACTATAATAGAGCTTGATGAGCATATGGATACTATTAATTTTGCACTTGAGAGTGTAAATATAAATTCTCAAAATTTAGCTACATATTTAAAAGACATGCAAGGAACTTTGCCACAAGTTACAAGTGGAATTGATGCAGTTTCAGGTTCAAACATGAACACAAGCAAGAATATAAGCAATATAAAAAGTAGTTTAAATGATTCATTAAATGGAGTTAAATCTACCTTAAATCAAATTAATAATCAAAATAATCAAATAAAAAATATATTAAATGATTTAAATAATTCAAGTTCTGGATCAAAGGATATTGCAAATGCTTCTATATTACAACTAGAAAGTCAGATGAATAATAGTAAGTCTCAAATTGATTCTGTTATTAACTTTTTAAATAAATTTATTAATATAAAACAAAATGATAAGATAAGCGCATTGATTGGGGATTTAAATAAAATAAAAGATTTACTTAATACACAACAATCAAAATTAGAAAATCTTAAAGGCGAATTAAATGGATCTGCAGATTCTATGAAAGATACAATAGACTCTATAAATAAAACAGCAAATGAAATATCAAATAGAACTAATAATTCTATAAATTCATATGATTCACAAGTTAGATCTATTTTAAATAAAACTGCAGATAGCTTAATAACATCAACAAAAGATGCAGCTAATTTAGTAGATAGTTCTAAAGGGTTAGTTAAAGCAACTAATGAAATATTAGGATATACAGCAAAAGGAAGTGACTTAACTGCAGATATGACAAAAGACTTACAAACTAAGTTAAATAAATTTAAAGATACTATACATTTATTAAGTACTGAACTTAAAAAAGTAAATGATAATGATTTAGATTCAACTATAGCTATACTACAAAGTACGCCGCAAGTTATGGGAGATTACCTTTCTAATCCATTTAATTTAAAATCAGAGCCAATATATCCAATTGAAAACTATGGTTCAGGTATGGCTCCAATATATACAACACTAGCTTTATGGGTTGGAGGATTAGTGCTTACATCATTACTCACAACAGAAGCTGATGACTTTGCTAATTTAAGTATAAAGAAAAGATATATTGGAAAAATGATTACATTTGTATTTTTTGCTATGATACAAGGATTTATTGTAGGTATTGGGGATAAATTTATATTAGGAGTTCAAACTGAAAGTTTAGGATTACTTATCTTTACTACGGTTTTATCTTCAGCAGTGTTTACAATAATACTATATACTTTAGTGTCTTTGTTTGGGAATATAGGAAAAGCAATAGGTATAATACTTATGGTTATTCAAATTGCAGGTTCTGGAGGGACATACCCTATACAGGTCGATCCTTTAATATTTAGAATACTTCAACCATTTTTCCCATTTACATACACATTAAGTAATCTAAGAGAAGCTATAGCGGGTCCACTTTTAACGACTATAATGTTTAATACTTTCGTTCTTATATTTATGGCAGGTATAACTATAATAATAGGATATTGTTTAAAAGAAAGACTTAATGAATATGTTAGAAGGTTTGAAAGAGGATTCAAAGAATCTGGATTATCAGAGTAATTTTATAGAGGTGAGGAAATGAAGAAGATTTTTAGAATATACTTAAGGGATTTAAAACACATAACAACTATTCCAGCAGCCTTTATAATAATAGCAGGGCTTTGCTTAATACCATCATTATATGCATGGGTAAATATACAAGCATGTTGGAATCCATATGTAAATACAGGGAATATTCCTGTAGCTGTAGTCAATAAAGATGAAGGGGCATCAATTAATGGAAAGTTTACAAATATAGGAGATGAAATTGTAGAAAGTCTTAAAGAGGATCATAATATAGGTTGGGAATTTACAGAAGAGTGGCAAGGTAACTATAAATTAAATGAGGGTAAATATTATGCTTTAATTGAAATACCAAGTGATTTTTCAAAAGATTTAGCATCGCTATCAACTAAGGACCCTCAAAAGCCAAATATAATTTATAAGGCTAATGAAAAAGTAAATGCAATAGCTACAAAAATTACAGACGTTGCTAAAGATAAGTTAGTAGAAAAAATTAAATCTAACTTTGTAGATACGGTAAATAAAGAAGCTTTTAGTTTTCTTACATCACTTGGAGTTAAGTTAGAAGACAATAAACCACAAATAATAGAGTTAAAAGAAACATTAGATAGTACAGCAGGCAACTTGAAAAAAATTGATAGTTATGTAAAAGAAGCAAGTACACATGCTAATAACTTGAAAAAATACTTAAGAAATACCAAAGGAAATCTTCCTTTAATTACAAAAGAAGTAAATGATTTAAAATCAGTTGTAAACAACAGTAGGGATTTAACTTTAGTTACGCAAAGCAATATTAATAATGCTTCTCAAAATTTAAGCAACAACATGAATTCTATAAATAATATGAATAGTAAATTACAAAGTCAAATTAATAATTTGAGAAACTTAAATAATAATGGATCTAATGAAGATTTACAAAAGGTTATAGATCCAATGTTAAACACTATATCATCTATGAAAGGCAATATTGATAATCTTATATCTGGACTTGAAAAAATAGATAGTGGTAAAGTAGAAAATACAATAAATTCTCTTAACAAATTAAAAGAGATGATTGACTTAGAAAGTGAAAAAATTGAAAGTATAAAATCATTAATTGGAGATAATTCAGGTAAAGATAAAATAAATGAACAAATAGATTCTTTATCAGATTTATCTAATGCATTCAATAGTAAATTAAATATAATAAGTGGATCATTTTCTTCTAATATATCAGAGGTTTTTAATAGTGTAGGAAATGTTATGGTCTCTAATTCAGGAGATATGAACAATGTATTAGATGGTATAAATGTTTTAGTTCCACAATTAAATGCACTTTCTAATTTTGGAATATCAAGTAGTAATTTAGCTATAAAACAATCTGAAAATATAGCTAAACAGTTAGAGAAATTCGAAAAAGATTTAGATACAGTAATTGAAAAAACAAATATATTGACTGATAAAAATTTAGATAAATTAATTTCAACACTTGATGAAAATTCAAAAGAAATTGCGTCATTTATATCATCTCCAGTTAATGTAAAAACAGAAGAACTATATAAAGCAGGTATATTTGGAGTTGCGTTAATGCCTTTTTATTCAGTTCTTGCAATATGGGTAGGAGCTCTTTTAGCTACATCACTTCTAACTACAGAATGTGAAGAGTTAGAAGGAGAACATACAAATTTAGTTCAAAAACATTTTGGAAAAATGCTTACATTTATAACTATATCGTTAATACAATCGTTAATAATTGCAATAGGGAATATATTTATATTCCAAGCACCTGAAAGTGTACCTTTATTATTTGTATTTACGATAGCGTCATCAATATTGTTTGCAACAATGATTTTTACTTTAGTTTCATTATTTGGGAATATCGGTAAAGCTATTGCAATAGTAATAATGGTATTTCAAATTGCAGGTTCTGGAGGTATATATCCGATACAAACGAACCCTAAAATATTTGAAGTGTTACAACCATTTTGGCCGTTTACCTACGCTATAGATGGATTTAGAGAAGCTATAGCAGGACCTAGTATGAATGCTGTATATCATGATTTATTGATGTTGTTTTTATTCTTTATATTATTCTTAGCGTTAGTTGTATTTAAAAAGACATTCCATAATGCTACAGAATTTGTAAATGAGAAATTTAAAGAATCAGGATTATAAGATTAAAAAGATGCCTATGTAGGGTAATTCGGAGAAAACATTAAGTTTTATGCTCTCAAAGCTGAAAAGATGCTTTGAACGAGCGAAAAAACTTAATGTTTTCTCCTACACTAGATAAATAGGCATCTTTTTTGTTGGGAAAAATTTTGAGAAATATAAAACCTTTTGTAAATAAAATTCGTTATATAAGTGAAAGGAGGTATAAAAATGGCACAGTCAGATGAAAAACTAATAAAAGAAATATTAAAAGGAAACGAAAGTGCAATGGAAGTTTTAGTAAAAAGGTATTATGACTTGGTACATAGTTTCATATATAGAAATGTAAATGACCAAAATATAGCTTATGACATAACCCAAGATTCATTTATAAAAATGATGAAAAATATAGATAAGTACAAAATGAAAAGTGGAAGTTTTAAAAGCTGGTTATTAAAAATTGCTCTTAACACAACTAAAGATTATTTCAAAAGTAAAACGTACAAGCAAATAAGTCAAAGTTGTGATATTAGCAATCATGAAATAGAAGATAAAACAAATGTAATAGATATACTATCTAAAAAAGAAGATTCTATAAAGATAAAAGAAGCTATAAAAACTTTACCAAAACTTCAAAGAGAAGCTTTAATACTTAAATATTATAATGACTTAAAAATTAAAGAAATAAGTTTTATAACAGGTGAAAACGAAAACACTATAAAATCAAGATTATTTAATGGAGTAAAAAATTTAAAAAAACTTCTTGGAGGTGATAATTATGAACAAAACATCGGACATGATAGAAAATCTAAAATTTGATAATCTAAGTAATGAAGAGTTTGAAGATATATTAGATGAAGAATTAGTAGATATAGAAAACTTTCTAGATAGTTATATAGTAAAAAAGGCAGATGAAGAAAAAATAGATTTTACAATTGATAAACTAAGAATACATATGCCACAAAATAAAAATGAAGAAGTTATATCAATTAAAAAAGGAAGTGTATTAAATAAAGTTAAAATAAATATAGATTTACTTAAAATGCAATTTAAGATATTTAATAAGATGTATTTACTTTTATCTATAATAATAATTTTTTGTGGATTAGTTGGGACTATAAGATTTAAATTAAATCCATATATGTGTGCTTATACAATATCGCCTATACCGATACTTCTTGGATTAGTTGAAACCTTAAGAGGGAAAGATGAAAATGTATGGGAGTTAGAACTTAGCTATAAATACTCTTTTAGAGAGATAGTACTTTCAAAATTAGTAATAGTAGGTATAACTTCTATAGTTATAAGTTTAGTAATAAGCTTAGTGTTAGCTAGAACTTACTCTGAAGTTAATTTATTTAAGATTATTAATATATGCTTGATACCTTCTTGCTTTATATCATTTATATCATTAATACTAGCATCTATTTATAGAAGTATGAACAGCATAACTTTATCTACAAGCATATGGATAATTGGATGTAATATTGTAGATAAAAATACAATTAAAAATATAGTAAATATAAATAATTACAAGTTATTTACAATATTTTTATTATTGTGTATTTTTACCATATTGGCATCAAAAATATTTTATAAAAAAAGTGTAAATTTTATAGATTATAAAAACTTAGATTTTTAGGGGGAAAGCAAATGGAATTAGTTTTAAAAAATATAAAAAAATCATTTAAAGATAAAGTTGCAGTAGATGATTTTAGTTTGACTTTAAATAGTGGGATATATGGGCTACTAGGACCTAATGGAGCAGGAAAAACATCTCTTATGAGGATAATAGCAGATGTTTCAAATGCTACTAGAGGTGAAGTTTATTTAAATGGAAAAAGTAAAACAGATTTAGGAGCAGATTATAGAAGTGAGCTTGGATACTTACCACAGGATATAGGTTTTTATAAAACTTTCACAGCACAAAAATTTTTGGAATATGTATCTACATTAAAAGGTATAGAAAAAGAAACTTCAAAAACGAAGATAGATGAACTTTTAAAGTTTGTAAATTTAGAAAAAGATAGAAATAGAAAAATAGGTAAATTTTCAGGAGGTATGAAACAAAGGTTAGGAATAGCACAAGCCCTTTTAAATGATCCTAAAATACTTATATTAGATGAACCAACTGCAGGGTTAGATCCTAACGAAAGAATAAGATTTAAAAATTTAATATCTGAAATATCAAAAGATAAGATTGTAATATTATCAACTCACATAGTTTCAGATGTAGAGTTTATATCAAATGAAATAATTATTATGAAAGATGGAAAATTAGTTGAAAAATCTACTCCAAGCGAGCTTTTAAATAGTATTAATGGAAAAGTTCATAGTTTAAGAATAAAAGAACATGAATTACATAAGGTTCAAAATGAATTTAAAGTTTCAAATATAATAAGAGATAAAGAACATATTTTAGTTAGGGTTGTAGGATACGAAAATATAAATATAAAAGGTATTGAGGTAATAGATGAAAAACCGAATTTAGAGGATTTATTTTTATATTATTTTGATGAAAAAGTTAGTGTGTAAGGGGAATCTATATGAAAGAACTAGTAAAATTTGAACTATATAAGATATTTTCTAAAAAATCAGTATTAGGATTGATGTTAATATGCATAATATTATCTGTATTGCCGTCTATAACTGATTATTTAGACATGAAAGACAAAGGATTAAGTTATGAAAATATAAAAAAAATAGGCAAAGAATATGAAGGGCAAGTGATAACTGAGGAAAAAATGAACTATTTAGAACAAATAGGAAATCAGGCTAGAGAAAAATATAATAAAGGAGAAGAAATTGCTGATAAGGAAAAAGTAATAACATATGGATTATCTGATTTTTTTATAGGGATAAACCCTGATTATATGATAAATGATAAATTTTATAATTTAAATGATATGAAAAAGAATATTAATAAATTAGAAAAAGAGGGTAATCGTGATACTTATGAGTACAAAGAGCTTAAATATATACATGATTTAATTGAAAAAAAGCCAATACCTAAGTACTATTTTAAGTTTGGATGGAGAGATGCAACAGACTTTAACATGACTCCAATGTGGATAGGGATTTTGATAATTATATCTATATGTACTATATTTAGTAATGAATATCAAAGTAATACTTCATCTATAATATTTAGTTCTAAAAATGGACAAGGAAAATTAACACTAGCAAAAGTTATATCAGGGTTATTATTTTCAACAATAATATTTATGGTCATAAATGGGATACAAGTTGCTATAATAGCTATGCATGGATTTGAAGGATGGAATTTACCAATGAGTTTTTTACCTAATACTGTAAGAACGCCATATATTATGAATATAGGGACATTTTATATGTTTGGGTTATTAGTTAGCTATATAGGGGTTGTATTATTTACACTTTTAGTTATGTTAGTCTCATTAGTTATAAAAAATAATATGATATCTTTTGCAATTAGTGTAGTTATGTTAATAGGACCAGGGTTTTTAGCTAAAGTTATGCCTACATATATTTTAACTAAGATTTTTATGGAATTAAATATAGAAAATCTAATAGGGCCTATAAGGATGTTTGGAGATACAAGTACATATAATATATTTGGAAATCCTACACTACACTTAAATGTTTTACTTACAATAGGGATAATCAGTATCCCAATAGTATTATACTTAATAAACAAACTAGGAAAAAGGCAAGTTGTATAAATTTAATATCTTGATAAATTACCATATTAAGTGCACACATAAAAATACAATGGAGTAGATATAAAAAAAGAGATGACATGCTAAATTATTATAGTGAGATAAAAGGAGAGTACCTATGGAAACTTTGAAACTAGTAGGAAAATATTTAAAATCATACAAGTTAAGATCTATAGCAATTATGATAAGTATAATATTTTCTATAAGTCTAATTGTAGGAGTTGGAACACTTAGAGAAACCAACAATAATGTAGAATTACAATCTATGAAGTATAAACTTGGGCCATATCAAGTTGTATTTAATGGAATTAATGAAAGTCAATTTAGAAAAATAAGTTCAAATAATAATATTGAGCATTTAGGATTACAGTATTTATACAAATCAACAGCAAAAGAAGAAAGACAAGATATAAATATAATGGGAGCAAATGATGATTATATACTAGGTAATTCAAAGTTAAAAAAAGGAAGATTAGCAGAAAATAAAAATGAAGTTGTCGCAGAAGAATGGGTGTTGAATACTTTAGGACTTGATTTAGAGATTAATCAAGAAATAACATTAAAAGTTGAAGATGGAAATAATGGATATAAAGAAGAGAGATTTAAATTAGTAGGAATATTAAATGACATGGCTTCAAATAAGCTTTATAGTAGAAAAAACTTATATATAAAGAATGATATAAAAAATAATGATGTATTATTTGCAAATGTAGAATTTAAAGACGGTGTAGATATAGAGGGTGAAATAAATAAAATATCTAAAGAGATTAGTATACCAGAAGAAAATGTACATATACAAAATGATATGATAGATTTAGATAACATAAAGAATACAATGAGTACAGATGATATGTTGTTTATAGTTATAATAAGTTTGATATGTGGATTTGTTATATATGGAATATTTAATATTTCAATATACAGTAGGATTAGTGAATATAGTATTTTAAGGGCTGTAGGATTTAATAATTTTGACATATTTAAGTTGGTTTTACAAGAATTATTTATATTATATATAATTTCAGTACCTATAGGGATTATACTTGGATTGATTGGAGCTTTAGGATTTAATAATATTTCTAAAGATATTACTACAAATATAATACTACATGGAGAAATAGTAAAGTTAAATAT
>NZ_JAKEDR010000068.1 GCF_023653455.1 Paraclostridium ghonii | reverse complement strand
CTTTATAAATTAAGCGTCGAAATTTGTACGTTTACAAATTTAATTCTGTATAATATTATTTATTTTATAAAGGTTATTGTAAGTTGAGTTTGTAAATTTTTCATCTTAGGAAGTAAGTATTAATTAAAGAAGGAGAAATTAAGTGTATAAATTTTATGATTAAGTATAGATATTAAAAAAATTCACCTTTACTTACTAAATTTGTAAATCAGATATAAAATTAGTATTTATATATTTTGTGTAAATTAATTTTGGAAGGAGTATTTTATGGAAAAAAACATGAAAAAGAATACTGTTTTATTATTAATCGTAATAATTTTAATTGCTTCTATGATTTCTAATTTTTATAATATTAATAATTCTTTATTTGAAATTATAGTATTATTTTTATTTACTTTATTAAGTATTTATATTGCTCAAATATTCAATATATGCGAGTTTAGCTTATCTTTTTTGACAAAAAAAAACTTATTAGTAATATTACTTGGCGTTTGCTTACTAGTTTTGTTAGATTTCATATTTTCCTATTTAATTATTAATTCTGGGATTGAAGAGAGTTTAAATGAACAGTTCATAAATAAAGAGTCATTATTAACACAATTAATTGCAGGTTGCTTAGTGGCTCCTATTATAGAAGAAATTATTTTTAGGGGTGTGATTATAGGTAAATTATTCAAAAACAAACCTTACATAGGGATAGTTGTGTCTTCGGTTATATTTGGATTACTACATTTTTCAAATATTTTGCTTGCCCCAATGTATATTTTATCAGGTTTAATTTTTTCAATATCATACTATAAAACTAAAAAATTAGAAGTGTCAATTAGTATGCATATTATGATAAACTTATTTTGGCTTATAATTATGTAATTACATTTTTTCTTATCATATTCAAATCTAGTAAAATCAACAGTTCAAGTGTTTATTACTAATGAACCTTGACTTCTAAATATCTTAATCCATCTTAAGTTGAAATTTCTGCATATTCTAGTATGTATCTACCTAAAAAATTAATATGAGCAGTTTCTAAAGGACTAACTGTTTTAAATTCGTATTCATCAAACCATTGTTTATTTTTAACTTCTTTATAAACTTTCTCTAAGTGTATTCGTAAAATAATTGACGCCTAAAGTAAATAATTTAAATTTGATATAATAAAGTCAATAGCTTACAAATTAGATTTCTTTTGCTATTGGCTAAAACTGAGTAAAACTACTTTGATTTTACTTTTAGATCTTGTGGCAAAGACGTAGACCAAGGCATAAACTCTATAAGCACTTCTTCTGAAGCATATTATTTTTATAGAAAATCCATTAAATAAACTAAGTATTTTTCTACTGAAAGTTCATGACTTTTAGCAGTTTCAATAATACTATAAATAGTTGTACTAGATTTAGCACACTTTCCATTATTGGAAAATATCCAATTTTTTCTTCCAATGACAAATGATTTAATAGCCCTTTCTGCTGCATTATTGTCAACTTCTAAAGAACTATCTTTCAAAATAGTATTCATTTTAGGTAAAAGTTTTTGAGTATATTCTAATGCTTTGCCTAACGGACTTTTAGGTAATGCATTTTCTATCTCCACTTTTACATACTTCTTAAATGCATCAAGTAGAGGAACTGTTTGCTTTAGTATTTCTTTATATCTTATTTCAAAGAAATTATCTTTTCACCGTGTAATTTTCTTAGTTCTTTTTCAATTGAATATATTTTTTCACAATAATTAAACCCTATTATTGCTCTTGAATTTTTAAGTGATTCCTTATTTAGATTTTACACTATATCGTAGTATTTTCTTCTTATATGAGCTAAGCAATAAATCCTCTTTACATTCTCAACCTTGTTATATCCTGAATATCCATCAGTTTGAATATATTCTGAATAATTTCCTAAGAATGCTTTTGGACAAGAACTAGATCTAGTTTGTTGGCAGTCGTATAAAATGATAGAATTATTATTTCCACCTGTTTTATACATCCACCTCTATTTCCATAATGATCATTATAATCTGCATATATTGTCTTTGAGTTTATAGGAACTCTCATTCCATCAGATGATGAAGTTTGACCGCTACTTCATTTTTTTACTATATCTAAAGAGTGGTGATAATTTACCAATGTCTGTTGATCTTTTGAAAGATTATCATAATTTAAGTAAAATTCACTAGCTCTTCTTAAAGCAAATTCATCTATTCAACTAGAAATAGACATTTTAGCAAATCCTAAATTATATCCATCTGCAAGTAATGATGCTACTAAGACCTTTTGTTTCTCTAATTTATCATTATGGAAATCTCTGAAATCTTCTAAAAAATTGGTCCATTCATTAACTTCATACAAGATTTCAGGTATTGATATATTAGGAAAGTAAATATATATTTTATCGCTAAATTTACTCTTATTATCTTGTTCTATATCTCTTTTGAGTTAAAATTATCTTGGAATTTCAATAGATTTTTTAAATTATTTAAGAAATTCTACCGACTCTGTATCACTTACATACTCTATGGATGAGATAAGATATTTATCAAAACTATTATATTGTTTACTCTCTCTAACAAATAAATCACCTGACCTAATACTATCTCTTATCGTGTGCATTACAGTCATACCAATGACTTTCTTGCTATAATTATATTTTTTTATTATGTAAAAAAGCACTAATAACAACAATTTTGAAAAACTTAAGCACTAATAGCAATACAAATAGTATATATATTGGGTATAATAAAAACATATAAATTGATGATAAAAGGAGATTTGTATGGAAACTATATGTAAAATAAAAGAATGCATGAAAAATAATAGAAAAGAATTACATGTATTAGCTGAAATAGGAAATCAAGAGTTTAAAACTAGCAAATATATAAAAGATTATTTAAATAATATAGGTGTAGAATATGAAGAAATGTTAGATACTGCTGTAGTTGGGATTATAAAAGGTAAAAATCCTAAAAAGACTATAGCTTTTAGATCTGATATGGATGCTCTTACATTAGGAGATAAAGCTATGCATTTATGTGGACATGATGGGCATATGAGTATATTACTTGGATTAGTTACATATTTAAATGAACACAGAGAAAGCTTAATGGATAATATAGTATTTATATTCCAACCAGCAGAAGAAGGACCAGGAGGGGCTAAGCCATTAATTAATGCAGGTATAGTACAAAAATATAATATAGATGAAATATATGGGCTTCACATATACCCAGAAATTCCAGAAGGGTATGTTGGAACTAGACCGAATTATTTCCTAGCTCAAGTTGGAGAGTTAGATATAGATATAATTGCTAAAAGTGGGCATGGAGCTATGCCTCAAAACGGAATAGATGGAATAGTTTTAGCCTCTAGTTTTATTAGCAGTTTACAAACAATAGTATCTAGAGACATAAGTCCGTTAGATAATGGAGTACTTACTATAGGGAAGATGCATGGTGGTACTAGAAGAAATATAATAGCTGAAAATATTAGGATAGAAGGAACTATAAGGGCTTTTAAACCAGAAGTATATGAAACTATCAAAGGAAGAATTAGAGAACTATCAAAAGGATATGAAGTGGCTTACAACTGCAAGATAGAAGTAGAAATAAGAGACGATTATCCAGCTGTTAATAATAATGAAGATTTATTTGAAGAGTTTGAACAGGCAATAGGTACAGATAATCTTATTAAGTTAGAGCCAATAATGATATCTGAGGACTTTTCTTACTATCAACAAGTTGTACCAGGATTATTTTTTATGCTAGGAGCAAGAAATGAAGATAAAGGATTTGTAAATGGGCTTCATAGTTTAAATTTTAATTTTGATGAAAGCATATTAGGAAATGCACTAGATATATATATAAAACTATTAAAGCATAAAAAATCATTAATATAATATTAAATCACTCCTTAATTTTGTATAAATTTTACTTATATGACAAAAATATAAAATGAAGGAGTGATTTTTATGAATTATAAAGAAATTGATATAAATAAACCTAGAGAGAAACGTGTTACTAAGAAAAAGAAAATATTGACAAATGATGATATAATGAAATATGAGATAGCAGCAGAACTTGGTCTAATGGATAAAGTTTCTGAGCTTGGATGGGGCGGGTTAACAGCTAAAGAAGCTGGACGCATAGGCGGTATGCTAACATCTCGTAAAAAGAAGAAGAAAAAAATAGAAAAGGAAGAAAATAAAGAAGATGGATCAGTATAGAGATTTTGCATTTGTATATGATGAACTTATGAATGATGTTGATTATGACAAATGGGTAAAATATATAGAAGATATAATAGACAACGAAAACATAAAAGTTAAAAATATACTAGAACTAGCATGTGGCACTGGTAATATAACTATTCCTTTAGCAAAGAAAGAGTATGATATAGCAGGAATTGATATATCAGCAGAGATGCTAGGTGTAGCAAGAGAAAAAGCAGAAAAACAAGGTATTGAGCTTGTTTTACTACAACAAGACATAGCAGAATTAGATTTTGAAATAACAGGCTTAGATTGTGTTTTATGTGCTTGTGATGGGTTCAATTATATAACTTATGATGATGACTTACAAAATGTTTTTAACACAACTCATGAGTTATTAAAAGAAAATGGAATATTCATATTTGATATAAGTTCATATTATAAACTATCTAATATATTAGGCACAAATATATATGGTGAAAATAGAGAAGACGTATCTTATTTATGGCAAAATTACTTTTATGAAGAAGAAAACTTATTAGAAATGGAATTAGCATTTTTTATAAAAGGTGAAGATGGAAGGTACGATAAGTTTGAAGAACTACATCAACAAAGAGCATATAAAGAAGACGAAATATTACAAATGCTTCAAGAATCAGGTTTCAAAGATGTGAAAGTTTATGGAGACTTTACATTTAATAAGCCAGGTGATAATTCAGAGAGAGTATTTTTCGTTTGTAAAAAATAGACAATAAAGTTTAACGTGATTGGAGGAAAATATTATGAAGGATTATGTTATAAGAGCAACAGCTGGAGATGGGCAGGTAAGAGCTTTTGTTGCAACTACTAAAAATATGGTAGAAAAAGCTAGAGATCTTCATAAAACAACTAAAGTTGCTACAGCTGCTTTAGGAAGAACCCTTACAGCAACATCTATGATGGGTCTTATGATGAAAAATGATGGAGATAAGATAACTGTCATAATAAAAGGTGGCGGACCTATAGGAAGTATATTAGCTACAGCTAATTCAAAAGGTATAGTAAAAGGATATGTTGATAATCCCAATGTTGTAGTAGAAGATTATCCAAATGGTAAGTTAAATGTTGCAGCTGCTGTTGGATCTGAGGGAACGGTAAGAGTGACAAAGGACTTAGGATTAAGAGAACCTTATAACGGATCATATCCTATGGTTAGTGGAGAAATAGCCCAAGATTTAACATATTATTTTGCAGTATCAGAACAAACTCCGTCAGTAGTAGCATTAGGAGTATTGACAAAAGAAGAAGAAGTTGAATATGCAGGTGGATTTATAGTTCAGTTAATGCCGGATGCAGATGAAGAAACTATAGGGAAATTAGAGTCTAATGTTTCTAATCTAGATTCTATAACAAATATGTTGAAAAATGGAAATACTCCTGAAGATATACTTAATATAGTGCTTGATGGATTAAATCCTCAAATTCTAGATAAGTGTGATATTGGGTTTGAATGTGAATGCTCTAAAGAAAGAGTTGAGGGAGTTTTAATATCTATAGGACAACATCAATTAGCTGAAATAATAGAAGAAGATAAAAAAGCTGAAATAGGTTGTCAATTCTGTAACTCAAAATATGTGTTTGATGAAAATGAACTAAAGGCTATAATAGATAAAATGAACAAGTAATTAAATGGTAAATAAAACCCTTTTGCATAACAGTCATACCAAATGGTAGAATATATTTATGCGAAGGGTTTTTTTGAATTGAAAAAATAAAAAGTGAGGTGAAAAAATTTGAACTTTAACAATAGGCTAGAATTAACTCAATCTCAAAAACTGGTTATGACTACACAGTTAAAACAGTCATTATCAATACTTAATATGAGTAAGGTTGAATTAGAAGAAGAAATAAGAAAAGAGTCAGAAGAAAATCCCTTATTAGATATAGAACGAAAAGAAGAAGTAAATTGGGAAGCTTATGTAAAAAATATGGATAATGGATATAAAAGAGAATCAAACTATAATCCAGACAATGATTTAAATCTAGAAAATATAATAAGAGAAGACGTTAATTTATATGAACACTTAAGCCTTCAAATAGGCTTATATAAGCTTAATGATATAGAAAAAGAAGTTTGTAATTACATAATTGATAGTTTAGATGAAGATGGATATCTAAGATCTTCAGAAGAATTAATGATAAATGAGTTAAATATAGAAGAGTCTACGTTTTTGGATTGTTTAAAAAAAGTTCAACAGTTAGATCCTATAGGTGTTGGGGCAAGAAATTTAGCTGAATGTTTAACTATACAAATTAAAAATCTAGGGGATTATGACCAGGATTTAATAAATATAATAAAAGAAGATTTAGATTTAATAGCTTTAAATAAAGTTAAAGAAATAAGCAAAAAACATAAAATTCCAATGCAAAGATGTGTGAATTTAGTTCATAAAATCAAGTCATTAGATCCTAGACCAGGAAGGTTATGTTGTAGTGAGAAAACGGTATACGTGCAACCTGATGTCATAGTTGAAAAAATTGATAATGAATTTGTAGTTTATACAAATGAAAAAGATGCTTATATGTTAAGAATTAATAATTTTTACAGAGAAATACTTAAAAATAGCTCATCAGATAATGATGCTAAAGAATTTATAAAATCCAAATTAAATTCTGCAACTAACTTAGTAAAAAATATACAAAGTAGAAACCATACAATTCTTAAAATTGCAGAGACAATAGTTTCTTGCCAAGAAGAATTTTTTAATAAAGGACCACAGTTTATAAAACCACTAAAATTAAAAGATATAGCTCATGTAATTGAGTGTCACGAATCGACAGTAAGTAGAGGAGTAAATGGAAAATATATGTTAACTCCATTTGGAGTTTACGAATTTAAATACTTTTTTAGTAGTGCAATTGAAACTCAAAGCGATGAAATGGCATCTAGTACAAGCATAAAAAAAATAATAAAGGAAACAATAAAGTCTGAAAATAAGAAGAAACCGTTAAGTGACGAGCAACTATCTAAGATTTTAAAAGAAAGTGGAATTTCAGTAGCTAGACGTACTGTAGCCAAGTATAGAGAAGCTCTAAAAATACCTTCATCTAGCAAAAGAAAAGAGTATTAAAATAATTAAATATAAAAAAATTTTAAAAACTATTGAAATTAATAAGAATTTCTTATAAAATAGAATTAGCTTGTGGGACTAAAAACTGAACAGGGGACATTAAATGTCCCGAGAAAGAATTGATATTGAAGGAGTAAATTTTAATGAATGACTTAATTAATATACAAAAGAAATTAATTCCACAGGTGGTAGAGATTATGGAACGAAGATATTCAATTTTAAGACAGATATCTTTAAGTGAACCAATAGGAAGACGTACGTTATCAAATATGCTAGATATTAGCGAAAGAATAGTAAGATCTGAAACGGAAGTTTTAAAAGAACAAAACCTAATAAATGTAGCTGTATCAGGTATGACAGTGACAGAAGAAGGGTTAGAACTTTTAGATCAACTTAAAGATATTATGAATGATGTCATGGGTCTTTCACAGCTACAAAATAGAGTTAGAGATAAACTAGGAATTAAAAAAGTTATAGTAGTTCCTGGTAATTTTGAAAAAAATGAAAGCTTGTTAAAAGATATAGCAAAACAAGCAGCTGAATACTTCCTAAGTATATTAAAAGATAAAAGTATTGTATCAATAACTGGTGGAAGTACTATGCGAGAGTTTGCTAACAGTTTAAAAATTGACAAAAAATACAATCAAACGACTATAGTTCCTGCTAGAGGAGGAGTCGGAAAAGATGTAGAAACTCAATCAAATAATATAGTAGCTATATTGGGTAAAAAATTAGGAGCACATTACAAACTACTTCATGTACCTGATGAACTAGGTGTAGAAGCAATGAAAACACTTAGTTTAGAACCAGAAATAAACAAAACTCTAAGTTATGTTTTAAAGACAGATATACTTGTATTTGGAATTGGAAGAGCCGATGAAATGGCTACTAGAAGAAAACTTCCAAAATCACAAGTAGAAGAAATTTTATCTAAAGGAGCTGTAGGAGAAGCTTTTGGATATTATTTTAATAAAAATGGTGAAATAGTATATGAATTAAATACTGTAGGAATAAAACTAGAAACATTTAAATCTGTAAAAAATAACATAGCAATATTTGCAGGAGCAAGCAAAGCAGAAGCAGTTACTGCAATATCAAAGTTAAATGATAATATGGTCATAATTACAGATGAAGAAAGTGCTTATAAAATATTAGAATTAAATTAGTTAATAACTAGCTAAAGCTAGGTAAAATATACACACATTTATTTTAGGGAGGCAAACATAATGGTTAAAGTAGCAATTAATGGATTTGGAAGAATAGGTAGATTAGCTTTAAGAAAGTTAATGGAGCAAACAGATAAATTTGAAGTAGTAGCAATAAATGACTTAACAGACGCTAAGACATTAGCTCACTTATTCAAATATGATTCAGCTCAAGGAAGATTCAATGGTGAGATAGAAGTTAAAGAAGGAGCTTTCGTAGTTAACGGACAAGAAATAAAAGTTACTGCAGAAAGAAACCCTGCAGACTTACCTTGGAAAGAATTAAATGTTGATATAGTATTAGAATGTACTGGATTCTTCACTTCTCAAGAAAAAGCTGGTCTTCACTTAGAAGCTGGAGCTAAGAAAGTTGTTATATCAGCACCTGCAACAGGAGACTTAAAAACAGTAGTATTCAACGTTAACCATGACATATTAGACGGAAGCGAAACAGTTATATCAGGGGCTTCTTGTACAACTAACTGTTTAGCACCAATGGCTAAAACTTTAAATGATAAATTCGGATTACAAAAAGGATTCATGACTACAATACATGCATACACTAATGATCAAAATACTTTAGATGGTCCTCATGCTAAAGGAGACTTAAGAAGAGCTAGAGCTGCTGCTTCTAACATAGTTCCTAACACTACAGGAGCTGCAAAAGCTATAGGTTTAGTTATACCAGCATTAAAAGGTAAATTAGACGGAGGAGCTCAAAGAGTTCCAGTTATAACTGGTTCTTTAACTGAATTAGTTTGTACATTAGATAAAAAAGCAACTGTAGAAGAAATAAACGCTGCAATGCAAGCTGCTTCTAATGAATCTTTCGGATATACTGAAGAGCCATTAGTATCTTCAGATATAGTAGGAATAGACTTCGGATCATTATTCGATGCAACTCAAACAAAAGTTATGGAAGTAAACGGAGAGCAATTAGTTAAAGTTGTTTCTTGGTATGACAATGAAATGTCTTACACTTCTCAATTAATAAGAACTTTAGGATACTTTGCAAACTTAGCTAAGTAATTCTTAATAAAAGTAAACAGGCTTTACAAAAGTCCGGGTTTGTAGTTTGATACTACGGGCTCTGGACTTTTTTAATAAACATGATAAACATTTGTAGACAAAAATATATAAATATGGAATATTAAATTATGGAAAATATTTTTTTTAGAGGAGATAGGACCATGTCAATGCTTAATAAAAAAACAATAGAAGATATAAATGTGTGTGGAAAAAAAGTTTTAGTTAGATGTGACTTCAACGTGCCATTAAAGGATGGAGTTATAACGGATGAAAATAGATTAAATGGAGCTATGCCTACTATAAAATACTTAGTAGACAATGGAGCAAAAGTTATATTATGCTCTCACTTAGGAAAGCCAAAAGGTGAAGCTAAACCAGAATTATCTTTAGCACCGGTAGCTAAAAGATTATCTGAGATGTTAGTAAAAGAAGTAGTATTTGCAGCTGACGAAAACGTTGTAGGAGAAAATGCAAAAGCTGCTATAGAAAAAATGCAAAACGGAGATTTAGTATTATTAGAAAATACTAGATATAGAAAAGAAGAAACTAAAAATGAAGAAAACTTCTCTAAAGAGTTAGCTTCATTAGCTGAAATATTTGTAAATGATGCATTCGGAACTGCTCACAGAGCTCACTGTTCAACAGTTGGTGCTGGAGAATTCTTAAATGAAAGAGTTTGCGGATACTTAATACAAAAAGAATTAAAATTCTTAGGAGAAGCTGTAGCTAATCCTGTAAGACCTTTCACTGCTATATTAGGAGGAGCAAAAGTTTCTGATAAGATAGCAGTTATAAATGAATTATTAGAAAAAGTAGACAATCTAATAATAGGTGGAGGAATGGCTTACACATTCTTAAAAGCTCAAGGATACCAAATAGGAACTTCTTTAGTTGAAGAAGAAAAGGTAGAATATGCTAAAGAAATGATGGAAAAAGCAAAAGCTAAAGGTGTTAAATTATTATTACCAATAGACAATGCTGTTAGTAATAAATTTGCAGATGTTTATCCAGTTATAACTGAAGATGCTAACATACCAGAAGGATTCATGGGACTAGATATAGGACCAAAAACTATAGAAGAGTATGTAAATACAGTAAATGCTTCTAAAACAATAGTATGGAATGGACCTATGGGAGTTTTCGAATTTGAAAACTTTGCAAAAGGAACATTAGCTGTTGCTAAAACTATGGCAGCTTTAGAAAATGCTACAACAGTAATAGGTGGAGGAGACTCTGCTGCAGCTGTTAACCAATTAGGATTTGGAGATAATATGACTCATGTTTCTACTGGTGGAGGAGCTTCTCTAGAATTCTTAGAAGGTAAAGAATTACCAGGTATATCAGCACTAGATAATAAATAAAGCCTTAAATTTTATCAATAATTTTAATATAAAAAGCTTACGGTAGATAAAACTACCACATCTACCGTAAGTAAAAAAGTACTATAGTTAATTTATAGTAATGGAGGAAATTAAAATGAGAAAACCTATAATAGCAGGAAACTGGAAAATGCACAAAACTATAGCAGAAGCTGTAGAGTTTGTTAATGAGATAAAAGGAAAAATAAATAATACAGATGTAGAAGCAGTTATATGTGCTCCTTTCACTTTACTAAAAGATTTAAAGGAAGCTACAAAAGGAACACCTATAAAAATAGGTGCTCAAAATATGCACTATGCAGATAACGGAGCCTTTACAGGAGAAATATCTGCACCTATGTTAAAAGAATTAGATATAGATTATGTAGTATTAGGACATTCTGAAAGAAGACAATACTTTAATGAAACTAATGAAACAGTAAACAAGAAGGTATTAAAAGCTTTAGAAGCTGGAATAGACCCAATATTATGTATAGGTGAAACTTTAGAAGAAAGAGAAGCAGATAAAACTAAAGATGTTTGTAAAGTTCAAACTGAAAAAGCTTTAGAAAATGTAACTGCACAAGATATGAAAAAAGTTGTTATAGCTTATGAACCAATATGGGCTATAGGAACTGGAAAAACTGCAACTGCTGAACAAGCTAACGATGTAATAGCATATGTTAGAGAAGTAGTTAAAGGATTATACGGAGAAGAAATATCAGAAGAAGTAAGAATACAATATGGAGGAAGTGTAAAACCTTCTAATGTATCTGAAATAATGAACCAAACTGATATAGATGGAGCTTTAGTTGGTGGAGCTAGTCTACAACCAGCTGACTTCACAGAACTTGTTAATTTCTAAGGAGTGAAAAAAGACATGAAAAAACCAGTAGCATTGATAATAATGGATGGTTTTGGATGTAGTGAAGTAAAGATAGGAAATGCAGTAGCAAGTGCAAAAACTCCTAACTTAGACAAATTACATGAAAACTACCCTCATACTTTAATACAAGCTAGTGGTCTTGATGTTGGTCTTCCAGATGGACAAATGGGTAACTCAGAAGTAGGGCACACAAACATCGGAGCAGGAAGAATAGTATATCAAGATTTAACTAGAGTTAGTAAGGCAATAGAAGATGGAGAGCTTTTCGAAAATGATGTCTTACTAGAAGCAATGAAAAATGGAAAAGAACATTCACTTCATTTAATGGGATTATTATCTGATGGGGGAGTTCATTCACACATAGACCATTTAAAAGCTTTAATAAAAATGGCTAAAGAAAATGGTGTTGAAAATGTATATGTTCATGCATTTACAGATGGTAGAGACACTGATCCAAAAAGTGCTTTAACATATATCGAAGATGTTGAAAAATGCATGAAAGAAGTAGGAGTAGGGAAATTTGCATCTGTATCTGGAAGATACTATGCTATGGATAGAGATAAAAGATGGGAAAGAATACAACTAGCTTATGAAGCTATGGTTGATGGAAAAGGTGAAACTGCTACTTCTGCAAAAGAAGCAGTAGAAAAAGCTTATAAAGAAGATAAGACTGATGAATTCGTACTACCAACTGTAATAGTTGAAGACGGAAATCCATTAGGACTTATAAAAGAAAATGACTCTATAATATTTGGTAACTTTAGACCAGATAGAGCAAGACAAATAACAAGAGCATTAGTTTGCGATGAATTTGTTGGATTTGAAAAACCATGTATTAAAACTTACTTTGTTTGCTTAACTACATATGATATAACTATAAAAAATGTTCACGTAGCATTCAAACCACAAAGCTTAGAAAATACATTAGGAGAATATTTAGCTAAAAACGGTAAGACTCAATTAAGAGCTGCTGAAACAGAAAAATATGCACATGTTACTTTCTTCTTTAATGGTGGCGTTGAAGAACCAAACAAAGGTGAAGATAGATTATTAGTACCATCTCCAAAGGTTGCAACATATGATTTACAACCTGAAATGAGTGCTGATGAATTAACTGAAAAAATGTTAAAAGCTATAGATGAAGATAAATATGACTTTATAGTTCTTAACTATGCTAACCCAGATATGGTTGGACATACTGGAGTTGTAGAAGCAGCAGTTAAGGCTGTAGAGGAAGTTGATAAATGTGTTGGACAAGTTACAGATAAAATTTTAGAAAAAGGTGGCGTTGCTTTAATAACTGCAGACCACGGTAATGCAGAATTAATGCAAGATCCTGAAACTAAAACAACTATAACAGCACACTCAACTAATCCAGTACCATTTATAGTTGTTGGGGAACAATATAAATCATCTAATCTTAGAGAAGATGGAAGATTATCTGATATAGCATCAACTGTACTTGATATAATGGATTTACAAAAACCAGAAGAGATAACTGGAGATTCATTAATACAAAAATAATGTAATATTCAAATTATTACAATAAACACTATTATTTTACAAAAATTATAATATAATATAGATATATATTTAAAACTTTAATATATAAACTTGAAAGGAGACATAATTATGTCATTAATCGATTTAGTATACGCTAGAGAAGTATTAGATTCAAGAGGAAACCCAACTGTAGAGGTTGAAGTAGTATTAGAAAGTGGAGCAACTGGTAGAGCTATAGTTCCATCAGGAGCATCAACAGGAGCTTTCGAAGCAGTTGAGTTAAGAGATGGAGATAAAGGAAGATATTTAGGAAAAGGTGTTGAGAAAGCGGTTGATAACGTTAACGAAATAATAGCACCTGAATTAGAAGGTATGGATGCAACAGACCAACCAGGAATAGATGGGTTATTAATAGAGTTAGACGGAACTCCAAACAAAGGTAAATTAGGAGCAAACGCTATATTAGGTGTTTCTATGGCTGTAGCTAGAGCTGCTGCTGAAGAAGTTGGTTTACCATTATTCCAATACATAGGTGGAGTAAATGCTAAGCAATTACCAGTTCCAATGATGAACATATTAAACGGTGGAGAGCATGCTGATAATAACGTAGACGTTCAAGAGTTCATGATATTACCAGTAGGAGCTAAATCTTTCAGAGAAGCATTAAGAATGGGAGCAGAAGTATTCCATTCATTAAAGAAAGTTTTAGGTGAAAACGGATTAGCTTGTGGTGTTGGTGACGAGGGTGGATTCGCTCCAAACTTAGATTCAAACAGAGCTGCTTTAGAATTAATAGTTGAAGCTATATCAAAAGCTGGATACGAGCCAGGAAAAGACGTTATGTTAGGACTTGACGTTGCGGCTACAGAAATGTACAACAAAGAAACTAAAAAATACGTTTTAGCTGGAGAAGGAAAAGAATTAACTTCTGCTGAAATGGTTGATTTATATGAAGATTGGGCTAATAACTTCCCTATAGTAACTATAGAAGATGGATTAGACGAAGAAGATTGGGATGGATGGAAAATATTAACTGAAAGATTAGGAAACAAATTACAATTAGTTGGAGACGACTTATTTGTTACTAATACTGAAAGATTAGAAAGAGGAATAGAAGCTGGTGTAGCAAACTCTATATTAGTAAAAGTTAACCAAATAGGTACTTTAACTGAAACTTTAGATGCTATAGAAATGGCTAAGAGAGCTGGATACACTGCAGTTATATCTCATAGATCAGGAGAAACTGAAGATACTACAATAGCTGACTTAGCAGTAGCTGTAAATGCTGGTCAAATAAAAACTGGTGCTCCATCAAGAACTGATAGAGTTGCTAAGTACAACCAATTATTAAGAATAGAAGAGATGATAGGGGAATCTGCTAGATACTGTGGATTAAACTCATTCTATAACTTAAAGAAATAACCTCAAATAAAATAGATAAATGCTAAAAAGAGCCTTGGTTTTACTGGGGCTCTTTTACACTTTACGGGGGTCCTCGGGTGGATATGTTAGTTTCGCTTCCAAAGCTGAAAAGAAGCTTTAAAGGGCGCTGAAACTAACATATTCACCCTTCGGACCTTTGGTTGAAAGATGAAAGTTTCGCGCCTAAAGCTGAAAAAAAGCTTTGAAAGTCGCTGAAACTTATATATGCACCCTTCGGACGCTTGATTGAAAGATGGAAGTTTCACTTCCAAAGCTGAAAAGAAGCTTTAAAGGGAGCTGAAACTAACATATTCACCCTTCGGACGTTTGATTGAACGATGAAAGTTTCGCTTCCAAAGCTGAAAAGAAGCTTTAAAGGGAGCTGAAACTAACATATGCACTCTTCGGACGTGGAGTTATAAAATGAAAGTTTTACTCTCAAAGCTGAAAAATTATTTAAAAATTGGTAAAACTTATATATGAACACTAGGAGATTTGGTTTATTATATTAAATTATTAAAAAGAAGGTTAGTCTATGGCGATAAATAAAATTAGTAAAAACTTAGCTCAAGAAATAGTAAATGCAGTTAAAGAGATAGTAGACAAGGATATAAACTTTATTGATAAAAATGGAATGATAATAGGAAGTACGGATAAAAATAGGTTAAATACATTTCATCAAGCTGGATATAAAGCTGTAAAAACTTTTAACAATATAACTGTAGAAGATAACTGTGAATATGAAGGTAGCAAAAAAGGGATAAACTATCCTATAAAAATTAATAAAGATGCAATAGGGGCTATAGGAATAACTGGAGAGCCAGGTGAAGTAAGTAAATATGGTTTTTTAATAACAAAGATAACCGAAATATTTATAAAAGAGCAAGAGTTAAACTATAAATATGAAGCAGATAAACAAAGAATAAACTATGTAGTTAAATCACTTATATATGACAGTATAGAAGATAAAAATGAAATCGAAAGCATTTTAGAACAATTTGGAATAAATGTAAATCAAAAGTTTGCTGTTGTAGTAATGAAAATTAAAAAAAATCATAATGATAAACAAGTAGAAATTATAGAAGAAGATATAAGAAAAGTATTTGATTCTATAGGTAATATTTTTAAAATATATATTTATCCTAATAAATTTATAGCTTTAGTAAATGAGCAAAAGTATGAAAAACTTAAACTTGTTTATATGGACATACTTAATAAATATAAAGACAATTTAAATGGTGGAGTAGGAAGATTAAAAGATTTATACGACACACATAAATCATATCAAGAAGCTAGAATAGCACTTCAGTATTCTAAAAAAAATAATAAAATATTAACTTATATAGATG
>NZ_JAKEDR010000067.1 GCF_023653455.1 Paraclostridium ghonii | reverse complement strand
GTATATATATATTCTTTTTTATAATATATATTCTTTCATCATTATTAATATAATTCATATCTTTTTACAGTAGATTTATTTAGAAGAGATTTAAGAACTTTAAATAAAAGGGATATTAAGTTAATATAATGGAGAATGCTTTTTGAGACTTTATAGGGGTAACTCTCTTGTGTGTACACGACTAAATTACAACAGAAAGAATAATTATGGATTATAATTACTATATAGATTTTAATTAATATTAAAAGTAAAATAGGGGGATAGTTAAATGAAACATATTAAAAATAACAGAAGTTTTATATTTATACAATGTATAATTTGTTTTTTAATATTTTTTATAGGGTTTGAGGTATTCAATCTTAAAAATAATATAATTGGATATGTTATTTTGGGTATAGTTTGTGGAGTTATATCTAATTTACTATACAATAAATTTATTAAATAAAACAAATTAAAAACTATATTATAACTTAGTTATTTTATAGTTTTTAATTTGTTTTATTATGATTATAAGTTTTAACATAATTAAAACTTATAATCATATATTTAATATAATTTATTTGGATACAACATTTAAAACTATAATTTAATTATGTAAATAATATTAAGTAAGCAAAATTATATGGTGTTATATTTAATTATACAATGTAACATAAGACATCTTAGTTTGATGAATTCCACCATTTAATCCTAGTAGGTTCTAACAAATATTACTTCATCTTTAGAATAAAAATTCCCTAATATTATGCTTTCTGTAATACTTTGTCGTACATAATCCATAGCTATTATTCCATAATTATTTTTTCCAATTGAAGGTTTAGAATTAAAATACGTTCTTGCTCTTACATTTATTCCTTCACCATTTGTTGCGAAATTACCCCAAGCAACTCCATAAGGTGTATTCCATACAGGTGCAGCACTAAGATAATTTAAGTATATTTGATTACCACTCAAATCACTTTCTGCAGTATCTAAATGTTTTTTTACTAAAGTCCATTTCTCATCCTGACTGTTTGGTTGGTATTCATCTTGAATATTAAAATTATGAGGGTAAGATAATCCAAAATTTAAACCTCCCACATTATATAAAACTACAATTTTTCCTCTGATATCTTTTAATTTTGGGATTTGATAATTTTTCCCTCCGTTATCCCAAAACCAGTTAGGATTTTTCTGAACATATTGCTTAAATACCCTATTAAATTCAGCGTCCCCTATTTCGCTATATTCTTGTTTAACCCTCATAAGTACAGTTTCTGAAGGATTATCAGTTAAAAACTTTATAACTACATTTAAAACATCTTCAAACGTAGCTTCTTGAGAAAGGAAACCGTGATATATTTCGAAATTTGCATTATCACCTTGTCCGGCATATTTACAACGTATGTCTATAAACCTTATTCCTAAATTTAATTGATCTTCTAAATTCATCTCCTGGCATTGACCAAAACTAGCTATTCCATACAAAGCCATAGTTTCGTGAGAACCTGGAATTGATAATTCAGATAATTTAGCATTATCATCTATTGCTTCCATCCATTTACGGCTGCTTATGTATTGTGTTGATTCCTTAGTTATTGCGCTTTCTTGCATTATAGTACCTCCTATATATTTTTATTATTTTGAAGTGACAAGTTTGATTTATAAATAACAAATCTAAACTTATCATTTCTATTAATTAAAAAGGTTTATATCTTAATTTTGTAAACCCTAAAAATAAAACAAATAAAAACTTAGGAATTTTACGCTTAGGAAAAGATACATACTTTTTAAGAATAATTTATATTAAATTTTAAAAAGTAATATATTATGTAATTATGAAAGGAAGTGTATAAATTGAACCGTGTAATAAAATGTGAAAATCTATGTAAGAAATTTAAGAATGAAGAAGTTGTAACAGACTTGAACATAAATATATATGAAGGAGACATTTACGGGTTTTTAGGCCCTAATGGTTCTGGAAAAAGTACGACTATAAAGATGATTTTAGGACTTGTAAAGCCAACTCAAGGGAAAATATCTATATATGGGTATGACGTTAATGAAAATCGAAATAAAGCAATTGAAAACATAGGAGCTATGGTAGAAGGACCTAGCTTTTATCCTTATCTTTCAGGATATAAAAATTTAATGCTATTTGCTAACCTATATGGACTAAAAAGTGAAAGGGTTCTAGAAGTTCTTGAAATGGTTGGATTAAGCACAAGTAAAGATAAGAAAGTGTCTAATTATTCTTTAGGAATGAAGCAAAGACTTGCTATAGCAAGAGCATTTTTAAATAATCCTAAAATTATTATTCTAGATGAACCGACCAATGGGCTTGATCCTCAAGGAGTTATTGAAATAAGAAACTTAATAAAATTCTTAAAAGAGGAAAAAGGAGTAACTTTTATACTATGTTCTCACATATTAAGTGAAGTTCAATCACTTTGTAATAGAGTTTCTATTTTGAATAAAGGGAAGTTAATAGTGGAGGATAAAGTAGATAAGCTTTTAAGTGATACGGAAGAAAGTTTAATAATTTACACAAACCAAGTTAAAAAAGTAAATGAACTTTTAACTACTATAAATGGCATAGAAGAGGTTTCTAGCCACCCTGAAGGAGTTTTAGTTAAATGTAGTATAGGTGGTTACTCAAAAATAAACAAACAACTTGTATTAGAAAATATTTCATTTCGTGAAATAAAAAAACAAGAAATATCATTAGAAGATTTCTTCTTAAAAAAGATAGGAGAAGAAAAAAAATATGTTTAAGTTATGCAAAAGTGAATTTATTAAATATTTCTACGGTAAAAAAATATTATCTCTTATAGCTTGTTTAATAGGACTTATAGTTTTTTTTACTATTATAATTTTGAATTTTAAAAAATCTCACATAACGGTAAGTAGTTTTATGGATAGTTATTTTAATGGATTTTTGATATCTCCATTTCTTCCTATCATGCTTATTATTTTGTCAGCACAAACAGTTGCACTAGATTATACATTAGGATGTACAAAGTTCTTTTTAATATCAAACTTGAAAAAGCAAGATATAATAATCGGAAAAATTATATTTATTACACTTATAATATTATTCTCACTTGTTTTTTCATATTTAACATCATTTGCTATAGGATGTATTTTGTTTAAAGGAATTCATGGTCTTAATATAATTCTAAAAAATTATATTTATAGTATTCCAGCATTATATTCATTATGTGTTTTTACAATTACTATTGCATTAGTTTTTGATAATTTTCAAAATACATTAATGATATCTATAGGAAGTTATATATTTATGTTAATTGTAGATAGTATACTACCAAGTGCAAATTTTTTTACATTAACAGCTGTTTTAAGTAATGTAGGCAATATAACTAATAATTTTACTTATATGAGTTCAGTAATATATTCACTTGTATTTACAGTGGCTTCAATAATAATTATGAGAAAAAAGGATGTATTGATATGAATATTTTAAATATAGTAAGAAATGAATTTATAAAATTGACTTCTAGTAAGAAATTTATAATTTTAATTTTTTTAATAGTCTCAGTGTGTATTTTGTCTGGATATGGTTATATTCAGATGAGAAATGATGTTATAAATCAAACTGCAAAAGGCTTAGGTTTTGATCAAAATGTTAAATCAACTTTAATGAATTTAAATTATGCTAAGTTTTCAATTTTATTTAGTAGTGATTTTATTTATAAACCTTTTTTACCTATTTACTTAATTTTTATGAGTATATTATTAGGTTCTTTAGTAAGTGAAGATTATTTAGAAGGAACTATGAAATTCTCATTAATATCACCTGTATCTAAACAAGATTTGATATTAGGAAAAATTTTATTTATATTTATTTTTTCAACTTTCATAGCTATATTTAATTTAATAATTAGTTTAGTAGTTGGATATATACTATTTGGGGCTTCTAACGTTAATATATATGATGTTTATAATGTGATATACATATACCTTATAAGTGTATTACCAATAATGGCTTTTAGCACTATAGTTATATATATATCTTTAATTATTAAAAATACAGCTACAGTAATTACAATATCAGTAATAATGTCAATTATTATAACTATAGTTGATTATTTTACAAAAACAAAAGAATTTTCTCCAATTGGAATTTTATCTATTTTTTCAGATGGGTATTCAATTAATATAGGGGCTGCAACTTTTCCTTTGTTATGTTCTATTCTTTACATAATCGTGTTTATATTTATGATATTATCAAAGATAAAGAATAATGATATTTTATACTAAATTTATATTGTCTTGAAAAAATCTTTATTTACCTAATATAATATAGGTTATAAAGATTTTTTTATGGAAAAATTTTACAAAAATTTATTGGAGGATAATATCATGCTACCTATTATAATTTGTGAAGATAGTAATATGCAAAGAAAAAAAATTGAAAATTTGGTTGAATTATTTATTAATCGTAAAAATGTAGATTTAAAAATAGAGCTTTCATCAGGAGACCCTCTATACATATTAAAATACTTAGATAAAAATAATCATTATCCAGGTATATATTTACTAGATGTAAACCTCAATACTAATATGAATGGAATTAAACTTGCAAGTAAGATAAGAGAGAAAGATCCTTTAGGATATATTATATTTATTACAACTCACTCTGAGCTAAGTTTTCTTACTTTTAGATATAAAGTTGCTGCATTAGATTATATTTTAAAAGATGATTTTGAAGATTTAGAAAAAAGATTAGAACAATGTTTAACACTTTGTATGGATAGATATTATAATCATATTCTAAAAGAAGATGTTTTAAATGCAAACTATGAGGATAAGGTTGTAAATATAGCATTAAAAGATATTTTATTTATAGAAACATCTTCAAATCCACATAAAATTATAATTCATGAATGTAGTAGACAAACTGAGATTTATGGATCTTTAAAAGAAGTTAGTGAAAGTTTAAACAGTGATTTTTATAGATGTCATAGATCTTATTTGGTTAATACAACAAAGATATATAGTATAGATAAAAAGGAAAGAACTATAAAGTTAGTGAATGGACAAGATTGTTTAGTTTCTTTTAGATATATGGCAGGGTTATTAAAATGCCTATAATGTTAATCGTAATGGTATCTATAATAGTACCTCTTAGTATAAACTTTTATAATTTATACAAGCCTAAAATTAATATTAAAACTTTATATATACTTATTGTTTTAATGACATTAAATTTTTTATTATGTGTAAATATCGATTCTATTTTATTAGTACCTGTAACCTTAATTGTATTTATAATTATAGGATATTTACAAAATAAAAAAGCTATAATTTATAATTTATTTATTTCAACACTGTGTTTTCTAATACTTTTAATTAATGATGCTATTAGTTTTTTAATTTTAAATAGGATATTAGGTATAAATTATATTCAAACTTTATCAGGAACGGCTTTCTATGCATTTTTAATGATACTTTTATCATATATAACATCTTTTATATTTTCCAAAACGATAAATAGTTTATTAAAGGAAAAAACTTTTTTACATAATAAAAAAATGATAATCATAGTAGCTTTAAATATACTATTTGCATTTTTAATTATATGTATAAGCTACTATATAAGTAAAGTATATAAATTACAAACAGTAAAAATATTTAATATACTGTATTTATTAATTATACTGGGGTATATTTCTTCAACATTAGGAACTGCCTACTTTTTTAATTCCTCATATAAGCATGAAATGAAGAGAAAGTTAGAAAAAGAAGAATTAAAAAGAATAGCTGAGTATTCAAATATTATAGAAAATATGTATGTAGATCTTAGAAAATTTAGACATGATTATATAAATATATTATCATCAATAGGTAGTTATATAGATGAAAAAAAGTGGTGTGATCTTGAATTATATTTTAAGGATAATATATTACCCACTAAAGAGATTGTATTAAGTAATGATTCTGTATCTAAATTGCATAATATTAAAATTACTTACTTAAAGTCATTGATATACTCAAAAGTTGTAAAATCTGAAAACTTTGGTATAAAGACATACATAGATATTTCTGAACCATTATCTGATTTAAACATAGATCCAGTTGATATATGTAGGGTTATTGGGATATTAATGGATAATGCCATTGAAGGTAGTATGGAAAGTAAGGATAAATTTTTAAGGTTTGCACTGGTTTATAAAGGAAATAGTTTTGTTATTGTTGTTGAAAATAGCTGTAGGGATGATGTAGCCCCTATATTTAAAATGGTAGAAAAGAATTTCTCCACAAAGGGTAAAAATAGAGGACTGGGGCTTTATAACTTAAAAGAGATTCTATCAAAATATGATTACATTACATACACTTTTAATGTTGAGAATAATATATTTACAAGTGAAATATGGATACGACTGTAAAAAGAGATTATAAGAATAATCTCTTTTTTTATTGTTTATATTTGCTGAATTTCCTATTCGTAGCAAAATTGTATTTTTCCGTAAAATAATATGTTAAAAAAATAACTTTAAAGAAAAATATTTTAGGATATAAGATAAAAATTAAGAAAAATTTAAAATATATAGTACTATAAATTTGCAAAAGAAATTGCAAAATAAACATATTATGAATGGGGGATTACCAATGAAAAATTTAGTAGAAAAGGTAAATGAGGAATTAGCTAAAGATGTATTAATTAAGGAAATATCTGTAGAGGATATAGAATCTTTAGAAGAAACAGTTACTCCAGGAGTAGGGCTTGTATGTGGAAACAGCTGTTGGGGTGTAGCTTGCTGGTAAAGCACACAAATATACAAAAGTAGGTAGATTTGGGCCACAAACCTACCTACTTTTGTTATTTATATAACAATTGATGTTTATTATATTAATTTTAATATATGTTAAAAATTTAGGAGAGTTAAATATGAGAGTACATTTTATTAATGATAATGATATAAACATTGTATTTTTTCCAGATACAATGAATTTTTATGAAATTAATGATTTTACAGAAGAATTAATAAATCGGTTAAATGAGAAACAACCTATTGAAACTATAATAAATGAAACAAAAGCAAGTATGGAGAATGTTGAGATAGTGCAAAACCTATTAAATAAAAATACAAAACATGTAAAACAATTAATTCCTAAAAATGAAAAAATATTAAGTAAACTTGCTTTAAATGTAACCAATACATGTAACTTAGGGTGTAAGTACTGTTACGCAAGTGGAGGGAATTATTGCTCTGATGATTCTATAATGAGTGAAGATGTAGCTATAGAAATACTAGACAAGTTTTACAGCAAATATGAAACTATAAAAGTTATCCAGCTTTTTGGAGGAGAGCCATTATTAAACTTAAATGCTATAGAAAAAGTATGTGAGTATATAGAGGATAGGTATATACAAGGATTAATAGGTGAAAAACCAATTATGGGGATAGTTACAAATGGAACTATAGTTAATGAAAAGTTAGTAAATCTTATAAACTCTTATGGATTAAAACTAACAGTTAGCCTTGATGGTCCTCCTATAGTAAATGATAAGATGCGGGTTTATAAGGATGGTTCAAAAACAAGTAATAAAATTATAGAAAATATAAAGTTTCTTAAAAGTAAAACTTCTGAGCCTTCAGCTATAGAGTCAACATATAATATGCATCATGTCAATGAAAAAATTTCTGTTCTTGATGTTGCTTCATTTATGGACAAGGAATTAAATATAAATGATGTTCATATAGTTCCAGCAAGTGGAGATGAAAATTGTGACTTTGTATTAAAGAATAGAAATTCATTTATAAATTCGGTTGATGATATATTTGATAAATTCGGAAACGATAAAAAAATATCGTATTCATTAATAAATAGAGTTATATTATCTTTAAAAAGAAAAGCTACAAGTAAATATCTATGTGAGGCTGGAATTTCTATGTTTTCTGCATCAACACAAGGAGATATATATCCATGCTTTATGTTTACAGATAATGAAAAGTATAAATTAGGTAATATAAAGGATGAAAATTTATTTGAATCAGATGATTTTAAAGTGAAAACAGAAAATCTAAAAAGTTTTAGTAAATTTACTAAAGATGAATGTGAAAATTGTTTTAATAACACTATCTGTACTGGATGCTTAGGTTTAAATAATATTGAAACAGGGGATATTCATAGCTTAAACGATACAAACTGTGATATGAGTAGAAGAATAACAGAAAAGGTCATTATAGGAATAATAAAAAATAGAAAAATTCATAACTGTTAATTGGAGGATTTATAATGGAGAATTTGATAAATCCAAAAGTTGTAAATGATATATCCTGTTATGAGTTATTCAATAAAAAGAGTGGCAATATTTATTCAATAGGGAGCAAAACATTAGATAGATATTTTGAAGTAAATGAAGACTTAAAAAAACCGATATTAAAGGCTATGCAATATTTTGATGGAAGCTATTCTTTGGATGAAATAGATAAATTATTAAAGGAGAAAGAGCACTTTGCACTAAATGTAAATCATTTTTATAATTTACTAAAAACTACAGGATTACTAGAAAATGAAACAGAAAACATAGTAGATAAAAGTGAATATGAAAAGTATTCTTTAAAAATTTTACAGATGGATATATCTAAAAGAGAAAGATTTTTTGAGAAGTTTTCTTTTATGATTCCAATTATATTTATAACAACTTTAATTTTAATACCTTTATCTATATATAATATTATTAATAATTTAGGGTACTTTGTGGATGTAAATAGCTTTAAAATAAATGGATCATCTATATTAGGTTTTTTATCCGTTGCAACTATCTTTTTTCTAAGTATATTATTACATGAATGTGCACATGGAGTAGTTGCTAGAAAATATGGATTGATTCCCAAAAACTTAAATATTGCATTATATCTATATGTTAGCCCTATGGTATATTTGAAAATTCCAGGGTTGTATACTCTTAAAGAGAAGCAGCGTATAAAAGTTTGGAGCGCTGGTATGTATATGAATTTATTTATATCATTATTGAGTTTCTCTATTTTAGGAGCTTTGAAAGGTTTAAGTTTTAAACTTATATTTATTTGTGGATACATAAATTTAATGCTTATATTTATGAATATATGCCCTTTTTTACCTCTTGATGGGTACTTTATTTTATCAACAATTTTAAAACTACCAAATTTAAGAAAAAAGTCATTTAAAGAATTTATAAAATTTATAAATAGAAAGAATAACAATTTAACGTTTATATATTTCATATATTTTTTCACATCTATAACAGTGATGTCTTTACTTGTTTTATCTCAAGTTGTAATAATTTATAAAAATTTTACCTTAGGATATAAAATAAACCATAGTATATTATCTGCATTATGGGAGGTCAAAATTTATATTTTATTGTTGATTTTAGGTATTGTATTTAAAGTTAAACACGCTATATCATATGTTAAAAGAATAGATTCATAGTAAATTTTTAATAAGTATTATAAGCACTTAATAGAAAATAAATATATTGAAACTATATAAAAACTGAGTTATTATATAGTTAAATATAAGAAAAAATAAATATATAATATAATTACATAGTTAAAATTGAAACCTAGAAAAATAAAGCCTTACAATAAGTAATAATATTGTAAGTATTTTACTTACAAAGAGTAATATAAAAAATAGCTCATAAATTTATGAGCTGTTTTTTTATTTATATATCGTTTAAGTTATTGAGTAGCCATCACAGCTATTACCTTTATTATATACCAGGATACTTATTAAGAGATGGTTAGTATAATTTCCTCAATTTTTTGATGTCAAGTTTATAGATATTATTATACAGCCTATACACTTATAATTTAAACATTATTCCATTAGTAACATTAATGAAAGATGTATAAATTAATAAATATGATTAAAATAAAAACTGTAAGATAACTACTTTAAAACTAAGTTATTTTATAGTTTTTATTTTGTTTTTTATTAGAAATAACTATATGTAGATATAAACTAATTAAACTCTTAGCAAAAACAAACTAAAAATGATGTAGCTATCACATAACAATTTAAAATTGATAATATGATAGCTATATTTTAAAAATTATTAGTCATTTAATTTTAATATGTTGTTATACTTAGATCTTAACTCATTTACTTTTGAAGAGTAAACTTCCTGTTGTTTTTGGATGATTAAATTCTTAGATATTTCGTCTTTAACTTCATCAAGTTCAGACTGACAACTTTCGTAGCTACCTTCAAGTTTTATTAAGTGATATCCAAATTGTGTTTTAACAGGACCCCTTACCTCTCCTTTTTTCATACTAAATACGGCTTCTTCAAATTCAGAATCCATTTGACCTTTAGGGAAAGTCCCTAAATCTCCGCATGAATCTTTAGAAGGGCAAGTAGAATGTTCTTTCGCTGCTTCCTCAAATGATATTTCGGTGTTATTTATTTTATTTAATAATTCATTAGCTTTTTCTTCGCTATCAACTAATATATGTTTAGCAGATGCTGTTTCTGGTTTAATAAATTTATCTTTATTAACTTCGTAGAATTTAGTAATTTCGTTATCGTTTAATTCAACAGATTTTAAAGTTTTATTTATAGCATATATTTTTAATATTTCTTCTTCCATTTTTTTTACTTCAGTTTTGAAAATTTCATCCTTATGTAAATTTTCTTCTTTGGCTTCAAGGTAGAATAACTCTTGGTTAACTAAGTTTTCTAATAAGCTTTGTTTACCCTCTTCTGTATTTAATTGCATAGCTTGGTATTGAGGTAAACTTTTTAAAGTATTTTCGATATCAATATTAGTTATTTCTTTTTTTCCAATAGTTGCTAAAACTTTTTTCTTCATTATACTAACTCCTTTTTAATTTTTATTAATAGTATTTAATGATAAGCTATCACTTTTAAAAATCACAAATTGTTAAGGCTTTGTGTGGGCATATAGTGACATACGATTAAAAATTTAGTTCTATATTATATAAAGAATAAAAAGTAGTATTTGTTAACCCTATTTTCAAAAATTTTTTAAATGGAAGGTATTATAATAATTAAAAGTGTGTGCAAAGTTTATAAGATAAGGAATATCAAGGTGTTTTGAAAAATAAGATGTGATGAATTTATAAAATGTATATAAGTAGAATGTTATAATAATAGTAAAAAGGGAGATTTATATCAATATGAAATCTTTAATTGATTTAGAAATAATAATTGCAATAATTTCACTTGTTTTATGCGCTTTAAAGATATTTAATATAGTTGAAATACCATTAATGCTTATAAATTTATTGTTTATAATTATGATTAGTATAATGACATGGATAAATTATAAAAACAATAAAAGAATACAAATGTTTATTGGAATTTTAATTTTTATAGGGTTTATGACTTTATAGTTTTTATTAAGTTTTAATTGAATTAAAACTATAAAATAACTAAGTCATTATTTGTTTTTAATTTAGTAAAAATATTAATTTTATTTTATAATTACATAGTTTATTTTAAAGCTTAGTAAAATCAAAGCTTACATATAGTAATAATTGAGTAATAAATTTATAAGTTTTATGCATACAAATAATATATTTAAAAAGAATTTATGAATCCAAGAACTATAATAATAGGAAGTTCTATTATAGTTTTTTTATCGTATATAATATTGTTAGAAATTCAGATGAAAAAAAGTTTTTATTTTATGATACAGCAAAAACAAATTTAAAGGATTAAAGAGACAATCAGTATTGTGGATTTTTTGCCGAAATGTGGAGGAAGTATTTAAAACTTTAGGGAATAAATAATAAACTTAAAATATTTATATGAATATATATGTTTTAATCTGCATTTGAAAGTTTAATAAAAGGAGAGGTTGATGAATGAGAAACAGGTTTTATTCCAAGGTAGATTGGTGGATAGGGATTAGTTTTGGAGTAGTAATATGCTTTGAAGTTATAGAAGTAATTAAATCAATATTAACTAAAATAACTATAAGCAGCGCAATAGAAGTATTGATAATTTCTCTATGCTCATGGATCTTATTTGGAACATATTATGAATTTAAAGAGAATCATTTACTAGTAAAATCAGGTCCTTCAAAAGATAGAATTTTATATGATGAAATAAAGAAAATAAACTTAAAAAAATCAATAGTAGCATCAACTGCCTTATCTTCAGATAGAATTGAAATAATATGTAAAGGGAGATTTGGGGGATATATATCGCCTAAACAAAAAAATGAGTTTATTGAAATATTAAAATCAAAATGTCCAAATTTATAGTAATCATAAGTTGCTATTGGAACACAATAAAAACTAATAAATAACTAAGTTATTTATTAGTTTTTATTGTGTTGGAAATATATTTAAATAAAGTTAAATTATAAATTTTATAAAGTGAATATAATATTTGAAATTTAGCAAAATCAAGGCTTACAGAAAGTAATAATTATGTAAGAATAATGATTGTAAATGATTTTAGCAAAAATAGATAATAAACTCATGAACTCTTTTTTTGCAAAAAATGTACTGTTATTTGTAACAAGGTGTTAATTATGGAGATAGTAAGAAATTATATTCATATAATTAAACTATAAATAGAAAGAAGTAAAAATTAAAATAAATAGTGAAAACTTAGAAATATGATAAAATGCTAATTGCATACTTATTATCTAAGCTAAGAAAGGAAGAGAAAATGATATACATAAGTACTTTTGAATTTGTTAATGAAGACAAGGAATATACATTTATATTAAATGAAAAAAGAACTTGCTACGACTCTTTTTATCCATTTAAAATATTATCTAAAAATCAATTTGAAAGAATTAACTTTGAACCAATAACTATATTATATGGAGGCAATGGTTCAGGTAAATCAACTGCATTAAATGTAATATCAGAAAAAGCTAATTTAGGTAGAGATTCTGTTTATAATAAAACTAATTTCTATAATGATTATGTAAACATGTGCTATATGGAACTTTCAAATGAAATACCTAAAAATAGCAAGATTATAACTAGTGATGATGTATTTGACTACATGTTGAATATTAGAAATATAAATGAAGGTATTGATAAAAAAAGATCTGAGTTATTTGAAGAATATCTAGACACTAAGTTTTCAAGTTTTCAGATGTCATCTCTAAAAGATTATGATGAAATGAAAAGAATAAGTAGGGTTAAGAAAAAAACTCAATCTAAATTTATAAGAGAAAATTTAATAGATAATATAAGAGAATATTCAAATGGAGAAAGTGCATTTAAATATTTTCTAGAAAAGATAGAGGAAAATGGACTATATATATTGGATGAGCCTGAGAATAGCCTTTCCCCACAAAGACAAATGGAATTAGCTAAATTAATAGAAGATGCAGCAAGATTCTTTGGCTGTCAATTTATAATATCCACACACTCTCCATTTATGTTGGCTATAAAAGGTGCTAAAATATATAATCTTGATGAAGATCCAGTTAGAGTTAAAAAATGGACTGAATTAGAAAATGTGCGCACATATTATAACTTTTTTAAAGAACATGAAAATGAATTTTAATATGCAAAAACAGTATTCTATAATGATTTAAATTCAACTTAAAAAGCCTATATGTATTATAATAATTAAGTGGAATAAGCAATTTAATGAACAAAGAGCATAAATAGGAGGCAAATTATAAATGACAGTAAATTCTATAGAAACAGAAATATTAGAGGTTAAAGGTTTAAACTTGAATTATAAAAATATTAAAAAAGGTGCAGAGTATCTAAAAAAAGGTGAAGTTGTTGCAATACCAACAGAGACTGTATATGGATTAGCAGCAGATGCCTTTAATGAAAGTGCTATAAAAAAAGTATTTGAGGTTAAAGGAAGACCACAAGACAACCCATTATTAGTACATATACATAAATTAGAGCAAGTCTATGATATATGTAAAGATATTCCAAAGGAAGCAGAGAGAGTATTTGATGCTTTTTGGCCTGGATCAGTAACATTAATTTTTAATAAGAAAGACTGTATTTTAGACACAGTTACTGCAGGGATGAACACTGTAGCAGTGAGATTTCCTAAAAGTGAAATAGCTAGAGCTGTAATTAAAGAAAGTGGAACTTTGTTAGTAGCTCCGTCAGCAAATCTATCAGGAAAGCCATCAACTACAAGTGCAAAACATTGCATTAATGACCTAAGTGGAAAAATTCCTTGTATTTTAGATGGAGGGGCATGCTCAATTGGATTGGAATCAACAATTATAGATATGTCTACTCCAGATCCAGTACTTCTAAGACCAGGAGCAATAAGCGTGGATGAGATATGTGATGTGATTCCAAATCTTATATATAAAAAGGACTTATTAAGTGTTAAGGAAAGTGAAATTCCAAAGGCTCCAGGCATGAAATATAGACATTATGCTCCAGATGTTCCAGTAACATTGGTTGAGGGAGAATATACAAAGACTTCTAAATGGATTGAAGAAAATGCAAAACCGGATGATGCTGTAATTTGTTTTGAAGAGTTTTTTAATGACTTTAAAAATTATAGGTATACATATAGTTTAGGAAGTTTTAATACATTAAATATAGCAGCGAAAAAGATATTTGATTTACTTAGAGAATGCGATAAGTTGGATGTAAGCCATATTTATATACAAGCTCCGATTAATAGCGGATTAGGAAATTCTATCATCAATCGATTAGAAAAGGCAAGCTCAGGAGATATTGTTATACTTAAGTAAATTACACTTACTAAAAAATATATATAATTTATTGAACTAAGTTATACATAATTACTATGTTTTGCGTATAAAAACGAATTTTGAGCAACAAACGAAGTGGTTGGTTGTATTAAGTCATTCTCAGAGATAGTCGCTCAAGTGAATAAAATTTTTTATAAAATTGAATAAAAATGTAGGGGTTAATATGGAGTATATGGGTAATAAGGAATTTTGGAATGATAAATTTAAAAATAGAGAAGATAGTATACTTAGTCCAGAAAAATCAATAGTTGAAAATATTAATTACTTTAAAAAAGGATCTATTTTAGATATAGCTTGTGGTGATGGGAGAAATACTTTGTTTCTAGTTAAAAAAGGGTTCAAGGTAACCGGTATTGACTTTAGTCATAAAGCTATTGAGCGTTTGAATATATTCGCTAAAAGAAATAATTACTTAGTAGATACTAAATTAATTGATTTAAGTAAGAGAAAATCATTAAACAATATTGGAATATTTGATAATGTACTAATTAATCACTATAGATTAAGTAAGGATCAGCTTAGTTATATTGGAACTCATATATCTGATGGTGGAACTTTATTTGTTTGTGGATTTGGACACAAACATACAGTAGATAGTAGGATTAGAAAAGAAGATTTAATTCAAAATATTGATTTTGAAGATGTATATAAATTATTTGAGTTAGTTAAGTATATAGAAAATGAAGGTGAAAGAGGATTCTTTGTTACTTATATTTTTAAAAAGAAATAAAATAAGTTTTGTTAAAATTAGATATTTGATAGGGATGGTAAAATGGAGATTAGAAAAATACAAATGAAAGATGCCAATAATTATTTATCCATGCTTTTAAATTTGGATAATGAAACTAAGTTTATGATGTTTGAGCCTGGTGAACGTTCTACTGATATTAATATAGTAAAAAACATAATTGAAAAAAGTATCAATGGTGAAAATTTAGTTTTAGTAGCTACTGATAATGAAGATATAATTGGGTTTCTTTCTGCTCAGAGGGGTATCCCAAAAAGAATTAAACATACTGCATATATTATTGTTGGAATACGTGAAGCATTTAGAGGTAAGGGGATAGGAAGTAAATTGTTTTCTGAACTAGATATATGGGCTAGAGAGAATAAGGTTACAAGACTGGAGCTTAGTGTAATTTGTTCTAATAATATAGCAAAACATCTTTATGAAAAAAATGGATTTGAAATAGAAGGAATTAAGAAAAATACAATGATTATAGATGGTAAAAATGTAGATGAATTTTCTATGGCTAAATTGTATAGTAATTAAATTGTAAGAAAGATGCTTACAATAAAGACTCTTTGAAATAACTCGTAAAATAATGATTGTTTTCATTAAAATTATATTTGATAAAAATGTCCTTAGAGTTCTAAAATGTACCCTTTGTAAAGGACAATTAAAAAATACACTATTATGCAACAAGATGATTTCTGTATTGAACAGGAGTCATCTTGTTTAAATTCCATTGATATCTATAATTATTATAGTAATCCATAT